>NZ_CABVDF010000034.1:0-19027 GCF_902497045.1 uncultured Blautia sp.
CATTACTAAAAGAAAGGAAAAGGTGATGTTTTAGCTTCTATAAACATCATACAAGAAAAAGATGGAAAAATGGGTAGTAATGGCAAAAAAAGCTGATTTCCAGGAAATTGGGAAAAAATTTGGAATAGACCCGGTTATTGCAAGGCTGATTCGAAACCGGGACGTAGAAGGGATGGATGACATTCGTTCCTATCTGTATGGAACTCTCGATGACATTCCTTCTCCCTGGCTTTTGAAGGACATGAAAAAAGCAGCAGAAATTCTGTCGGCAAAAATTGATTCCGGTGCGAAAATTCGTATTATTGGTGACTATGATATTGATGGTGTGACTGCTACTTATATTTTGCTTACAGGACTGAAACGTCTCGGAGCAGATGTGGATACTTATATTCCGGACAGGATCAAAGATGGTTACGGTCTGCACAGCCAGCTGATTGAAAAGGCCGCAGTTGATGGAATTGATACGATTGTTACCTGTGACAATGGAATTGCAGCATCTCAGGAGATTGCTCTGGCAAAAAAAGGCGGAATGACAGTGATCGTAACGGATCATCATGAGATTCCTTATGAGGATACGGAGCAGGGGAGAGTATGGATCATTCCTCAGGCTGATGCGGTGATCAATCCTAAGCAGCCGGGATGTGAGTATCCAAACAAAAATATCTGTGGAGCGGTAGTGGCATGGAAACTGATATGGTCCCTCTATGAAACATATGGTATTGGGCGGGATGAGATTCTGGAGTTTTCTGAAGCGGCAGCAGTAGCAACAGTCGGAGATGTTATGGATCTGCAGGGGGAAAACAGGATTATTGTAAAGGAGGGACTGAAAAGGCTTCCTCATACAGAGAATCAAGGCTTTCAGGCGCTGATCGAAGCAAATGGTCTGACCGGAGAAAGAATTACTGCATATCATGTGGGATTTGTGCTGGGTCCCTGCATTAATGCCAGTGGAAGACTGGATACTGCATCCAGAGCACTGTCGCTTCTTTGTACTAAGAATTGGGATCAGGCGGCAAAGGCGGCAGGAGATCTGGTTGCATTGAACCAGAGCCGTAAGGCAATGACAGAAGAAGGAAGAGATAAAGCGGTTGATCTTATCGAACAGTCAGAGCTTTCAAAGGACAGAGTCCTTGTAGTATACCTTCCGGAATGCCATGAAAGCCTGGCCGGAATCATTGCCGGCCGTTTGAGAGAGAAATATTATAAGCCGGTATTTGTGCTGACAAAGGCAGAGAATGGAGTAAAAGGAAGCGGACGTTCCATAGAAGCGTATTCAATGTATGAAGAACTGGTAAAATGCAGTGACCTTCTGGAACAGTTTGGCGGTCATCCCATGGCGGCGGGGCTTTCTCTGAAAGAAGAAAATGTAGAGATTTTCCGAAGAAGACTGAATGACCTGTGTACGCTTACAGAGGCAGAATTGACTCCAAAGATCACCATCGATGTTCCAATGCCAATTTCTTATCTTTCCAGAGAACTGACAGAACAGTTGTCTGTTCTGGAACCTTTTGGAAAGGCAAACACAAAGCCGTTATTTGCCCAGAAAGGTCTTCGTGTTTTAAATCTGAGAATTCTGGGCAAAAATCAGAATGTGGCAAAAATGAAACTTATGGACACCTCAGGAGCTTCTGTGGATGCAGTATATTTTGGGCAGGCGCTGGAATTTCAGTCTTATGTACAGAAGATGGAAACCATTTCTGTAACATATTATCCGGAGATCAATGTATATCAGGGAAGGGAAACTCTTCAGGCAGTGATTCGAAATTATATGTAAATACAAGAAAAAGGCAGATGTCTGCAGATGCGAAAAAAGCAGGCTTTTGGCGAGAGTTGTCGGGTTTTTGATTGATTCCGTTTAAAAAAAGTGATATACTTATTGAGATTATTTATGATAAAAATGGCTTTTTGCCGCAACTATAATATGACAGGCGGAGGTACGGGACTATGAAGAAAATTGAAGATTATGTAAGAAGTATTCCGGATTTTCCGGAACCGGGAATTATTTTCCGGGATGTAACAAGTATTCTGCAGGATGCAGACGGACTGACATTAGCGATTGATCTTATGCAGGATTGTCTGAAAGACACGGATGTAGATGTAATTGTTGGAACAGAATCTAGAGGATTTATGTTTGGTGTACCGATTGCATACAATCTTCATAAACCATTTGTGCCGGTTCGGAAAAAAGGTAAGCTTCCATGTGAGACAGTTTCCAGAAGCTATGATCTGGAGTATGGCAGCGCTGCTATTGAGATGCATAAAGATTCGATCAAGCCGGGACAGAAAGTGGCTGTGATCGATGATCTGATCGCTACAGGCGGTACGGTGGAAGCAGCAGTAAAACTGATTGAAGAGCTTGGCGGTGAAGTGGTTAAAATTGTATTTTTGATGGAACTGGCCGGACTTAAGGGACGTGAAAAGCTGGCAGGTTATGACGTGGCTTCCGTAATCCGCTATGAAGGAAAATAACCGGAGCAGCAAAAATTATGTTTTTGTTTGCTGCAGCAACTGACCACAGACAGATCGAATATCAGGCAGGTGGGAGAGAATGGCAGAAAAAGATAAAAATACAAAGCTTAATAAACAACCCGGACTGACAGATGCGGAAAAAAGGGAGACCGTAAAAAAAGCAGATGCAGCCGTAAAATCCATGAGTGATTTTACCAGTCCGGAGGTTCTGTATCAGGAATTGATCACCAGTGTGAAAAAATATCATCCGTCTACGGATATTACCATGATACAGAAAGCATATGAGGTTGCAAAAGAGGCTCACAAGGATCAGAAGAGAAAGTCAGGAGAACCATATATCATCCATCCCCTTTGTGTGGGTATTATCCTGGCAGATCTGGAACTTGATAAAGAAACGATCGTTGCCGGACTTCTTCATGATTCTGTTGAAGATACCTGGATGACATATGAAGAAGTGGAAAAGGAATTCGGAGCAGAGGTGGCGCTTCTGGTAGATGGAGTTACGAAGCTGGGACAGCTGAATTATTCTAAAGACAAGGTGGAACTCCAGGCGGAAAATCTGCGAAAAATGTTTCTTGCCATGGCAAAGGATATCAGGGTTATTCTGATCAAACTGGCAGACCGCCTTCACAATATGCGTACACTGCAGTATATGCGTCCGGAAAAGCAGCAGGAAAAAGCAAGAGAGACAATGGATATCTATGCTCCTATTGCCATGCGTCTTGGTATTTCCAAAATCAAGGTAGAGCTGGATGATCTTTCTCTGAAATATCTGAAACCGGATGTTTATTATGATCTTGTTGATAAAGTTTCACTGAGAAAAAGTGAAAGAGAGGAATTTGTCAACGGAATCGTAAAACAGGTAAAGCAGCATATGGAAGATGCCGGGATAGAAGCGCAGGTAGATGGACGTATCAAACATTTTTTCAGTATTTATAAAAAAATGGTCAACCAGAATAAGACCATTGACCAGATTTATGACCTTTTTGCAGTGCGTATACTGGTAGATAATGTAAAAGACTGCTATGCGGCTCTTGGTGTGATTCATGAAATGTACAAGCCTATTCCCGGCAGATTTAAGGATTACATTGCCATGCCGAAGCCGAATATGTATCAGTCTCTTCATACGACACTGATCGGTCCAAGCGGACAGCCTTTTGAAATCCAGATCCGTACCTATGAAATGCATAAAACTGCAGAATATGGTATTGCAGCCCACTGGAAATATAAGGAATCCTCAGACGGAAAAACTCCGGTTGGAAAAAGTGAGGAAGAAAAACTTAACTGGCTCCGTCAGATTTTGGAATGGCAGAGAGATATGTCTGATAACAGAGAATTTATGAGTCTCCTGAAGAATGATCTGGATCTTTTTGCCGACAGTGTTTACTGTTTTACTCCGCTGGGAGATGTCAAAACCCTTCCGGCGGGTTCTACTCCTATTGATTTTGCCTATTGTGTCCATAGTGCAGTAGGAAATCGTATGGTAGGGGCACGAGTGAACGGAAAGCTGGTTCCAATTGAGTATGAGATTCAGAATGGAGACCGTATTGAGATTATTACTTCACAGAATTCTCAGGGGCCCAGCCGTGACTGGCTGAAGCTGGTAAAAAGTACACAGGCCAAGAATAAGATCAATCAGTGGTTTAAAAAAGAACTGAAAGAAGATAATATCCTGAAGGGAAAAGACATGCTTGCCCAGTATGCAAAGACCAAGGGATATAAGATTGGCTCCTATACAAAAAGTCAGTACATGGAAGCAGTTATGCATAAGTATGGATTCCGCGACTGGGATTCCGTGCTGGCAGCAATCGGGCATGGCGGTCTGAAAGAAGGTCAGGTATTTAATAAACTGATGGAAGCTTACGAGAAAGAACATGCCAAAAAGATTACAGATCAGGATGTTCTCGACGCTGCTTCAGAGGCACAGGAAAAACTCCATCTTGTAAAATCCAAGGGTGGTATTGTTGTGCGGGGTATCCACGACGTGGCGGTACGGTTCTCGAAATGCTGCAGTCCCATTCCGGGAGATGAAATCGTAGGATTTGTCACAAGAGGAAGAGGAATTACAATCCATCGAACAGACTGTGTTAATGTGTTGAATATGTCGGAGGCGGATCGTACCAGACTGATCGAGGCGGAATGGCAGGCTGATACAAAAACTTCTGAAAAATATATTGCAGAGCTTAGGATCTTTGCAAACAACCGGACCGGTCTGATCGTAGATCTTTCTAAACTTTTTACAGAAAGAAAGATCGATATGAAAAATATGAACTGCCGTACCAACAAACAGGATAAGGCAACCCTTGCAGTCAGCTTTGAGATTGCCAGTAAGGAAGAGCTTGCATCTCTGATCGAAAAGATCCGTCAGGTGGAAAGTGTTCTGGATGTAGAGCGTACTACAGGCTGATACAGCAGGGAAAACATTTTTTAGAAAGAGAGAAACGATATGAAAAACGCAGATCTTCAGAAATGTATTCTTGGTTCGGTATCTACCAATTGTTATTTACTTAAAAATAAAGAAACAGGAGAACTTCTGATCATTGATCCTGCTGATCATGCAGAAATTATCTCCTCAAAAATAAAGGAAATGCAGGCAGAGCCAAAGGCGATTCTTTTGACTCATGGTCATTATGACCATATTCTGGCAGCGGAAGATTTGAGAAAAGAACTTCAGATCCCGGTTTATGCCTGTGAAAAAGAAACAGGTACACTTCTGGATCCGTCGGTAAATCTTTCCGGATATGGAAGCAGAGTCTGTTCTTTGAAAGCGGACATACTTCTTACGGACCTTCAGGTTTTTGAAGCAGCAGGTTTTTCGGTACAGATGCTCCATACCCCGGGACATACGGAGGGAAGCTGCTGCTATTATCTGGAGGAGGAAGGACTTCTTTTCAGCGGTGATACGCTGTTTTATGGTTCTGTAGGGAGAACGGATTTTCCGGGCGGAAGCACAGCTCAGATCGTTCAGAGCCTTCACAGACTGACAGATAACCTTCCTGAGGATACAGAAGTTTTTCCGGGACATGATATGTCCACGACCATTGGTTATGAAAAGAGGTATAATCCATTTGTATAAAATCAGAATTCTGTTTGAAAACAGAGACTTTGAACATGATATCTACGAGTTGATCCGGGCTTTTTATCCGGATGCGGAAATTTTTGTTTCCTACGAAAAAGAAGAGGAAGTACAGGCGGACCTTGCATTTCGAGTGGAAGCACAGGGACAGAGCTTCATGATCCATTACCGCAGTGAGGAGAATAAAGGCGTAACATGTGGAGAGATGATAAAGGGGCAGTCTTCGGATGCCCTTCTTTCCTGTAAAGAAGATTCTGCTGATAAAGAAAAAGCTCATGAACTCCGAAAAGAGCAGAAGGATATTATCAAGCAGGTACTTTACCGGCTTTTGGTAAAGCTTACAGGAAGGACACTTCCCTGGGGGAACCTTACGGGGATCCGTCCTGCCAAGCTGGCTATGGCCATGCTCGAATCCGGAATGAAAAATTCTGAAGCAGCACATGAAATGAGAGATCGCTACATGGTCAGCCCGGAAAAAACAGCACTTGCCATTGCTATTGCAAACAGAGAAAGAGAGCTGCTGAAGGATATTGATTATGAAAACGGATACAGCCTTTATGTAGGCATTCCTTTTTGTCCAAGTATCTGTCTTTACTGTTCCTTCAGCTCATACCCTCTGAAGCAGTGGAAAAACAAGGTAGATCTATATCTGGATGCTTTGTGTAAGGAAATCGAGGCAGTATCCCGGATCATGGAAGAAAAAGGTAGAAAGCTGGACACTGTTTATATTGGAGGCGGCACACCGACCACTTTGGAGCCAGATCAGCTGAAACGGCTTCTGGACTCTCTGATGGAGCACTTTGACTGCAGAAATCTGGCAGAATTTACCATAGAGGCCGGACGCCCGGACAGTATTACAAAAGAAAAGCTTCAGATGATCAGGAAATATCCGGTTAGCAGAATTTCTGTAAATCCTCAGACCATGAATCAGGAAACCTTGGATATTATTGGAAGGCGTCATACGGTAGAGGAGACCAGGAATGCATTTATGCTGGCCAGAGAGTGTGGATTTGACAACATTAATATGGATCTGATTGTGGGGCTGCCTGGTGAGGATAAGGAAAAGGTGGCACATACTTTGGATGAAGTGAGAGCACTGGCACCAGATAGTCTGACTGTACATTCTCTGGCTGTGAAGCGTGCGGCCAGGCTGAATATGTTTAAGGATCAGTATCAGGAAATGACTTTCGAAAATAATCAGGAAATCATGGATATGACCATGAAAACTGCTTATGAAATGGGAATGAGCCCTTATTATCTGTATCGACAGAAAAATATGAAGGGTAATTTTGAAAATGTAGGCTATGCAGAGGTTGACAAAGCAGGGATTTACAATATACTGATTATGGAAGAGAAACAGCCGATCATTGCACTTGGAGCAGGTGGATCCTCCAAACTGGTCTTTGATCATGGAAAAAGGATCGAACGTGTTGAAAATGTAAAGGATGTATCCAATTATATTGCCCGCATTGATGAGATGATCGAAAGAAAACGGGCAGGGATCCGGAAATGGTTATAATGGGAGGTGTACAGATTGGGTGCGGCAGAAACAGAAACGCTGAAAACATCTGACAGAATACTGGACTTTGATCTGTCGGCCGAGCTGAATCACGGGATCGTGGTCAGTAATCTTGCGTATGAGGTGGCTTTGGAAATGGGGCTGGAGGAATCTGTCTGTTATGAGCTGGCAATTGCCGGTATGCTGCATGATATTGGAAAGCTGAGACTGACAGAATATATCAACGGACGGGAAAAGGATCCTCTTCTGATAGAAGAACTGAAATATGTTCGTATGCACTCTACGCTGGGATACGAGGAACTGAAAGGAAAGGGATATTCAGAATTTGTTCTGGAAAGTATATTGTATCATCATGAAAATTATGATGGAACCGGCTATCCGGAAAACCTGGCCGGAGAGGAAATTCCCATTGGCGGAAGGATCTTAAGAGTATGTGATGTTTTTGCGGCACTGAGTTCAGACAGACCTTATCGGACTGCATTTGACGTGGCTACAGTGGTGGAACTTATGATTGATGAGATCAAAAACTTTGACATGGAAGTTTTTCTTACATTTCAAAGAGTGATACATAAAAAATAAACAGGAGGCAGGCATGGCATTAAAGAAAAAACCGGTAACCGGTATGAAAGACATTTTACCAAAAGAAATGGAAATCCGTAATTATGTGATAAACATGATCCGTGAGACTTACGGAAAATTTGGATTTTCTTCTATCGAAACTCCATGTGTGGAGCATATTGAAAATCTCAGCAGTAAGCAGGGCGGAGAAAACGAGAAATTGATCTTTAAAATCCTCAAACGAGGAGAGAAACTGAAACTGGAAAGTGCAAAGGAGGAAGCGGATCTGGTGGATTCCGGTCTTCGTTATGATCTGACAGTTCCTCTTTCCAGATATTATTCAAACAATGCAAATGAGCTTCCGGCTCCTTTTAAGGCATTGCAGATGGGAAATGTATGGAGGGCAGATCGTCCTCAGAGAGGTCGCTTCCGTCAGTTTATGCAGTGTGATATTGATATTCTGGGAGAGCCAACTTATCTCGCAGAGATCGAACTGGTACTGGCAACTACCACTCTCCTGGGCAAACTGGATTTCCATAACTTTACTATTCGTATCAATGACAGAAAGATACTGAAGGCAATGGCCCAGTACAGCGGCTTCCCTGCAGAAAGCTTTGATACGGTATTTATCATTCTGGATAAGATGGATAAGATCGGTCTGGAAGGTGTGGCAGCCGAACTGGAAAAAGAAGGCTTTGCCAAGGAAAGCATTGATACTTATCTTGGCATGTTCCGTGAGATCACATCAGATATTGAAGGTGTTCGTTACTGTAAAGAAAAACTGAAGGAGGTTCTTGATCCGAAGGTAGCAGAGGATCTGGAAACTATCATTTCTTCTGTGGACGCGGTAAAGAGTGCAGACTTTAAAATTTCTTTTGACCCGACACTGGTTAGAGGAATGTCTTATTACACAGGACCGATCTTTGAGATCGCGATGGATGAGTTTGGCGGTAGCGTAGGCGGCGGCGGACGCTATGATGAGATGATCGGTAAATTTACAGGTCAGAATACTTCTGCCTGCGGATTTTCCATTGGCTTTGAGCGTATTGTTATGCTGCTTCTGGAAAGAGGATATGAAATTCCGGGAAGCAATGCGAAAAAAGCATATCTGATCGAAAAAAATATGCCTGCAGACAAACTTCTTACTATTCTGAAACAGGCGGAAGAAGAAAGAAGAAACGGAGTTCAGGTAAATCTTTCTATTATGAAGAAAAATAAGAAATTCCAGAAAGAACAGATGATGGGCGAGGGATACACCGAGTTTGTTGAGTTTTTCCGGGATAAACTATAAAAAGGAGTAAATATCATGGCAGAAAGTATGAAGGGACTGCACAGAACCTGCCGCTGTGCGGAAGTGACAAATGAGATGACAGGAAATAAGGTAACGCTGATGGGATGGGTTCAGAAAGCCAGAAACAAAGGCGGTATCGTGTTTGTAGATTTAAGAGACCGTTCCGGAATCATGCAGGTGATTTTTGAAAACGGAAGCATTGACGAAGAAGGGTTTGAGAAAGCCGGAAAACTGAGAAGTGAATTTGTTATCGCGGTTACCGGTATCGTGGAAAAAAGAGGCGGCGCAGTAAATGAAAATCTTGCTACCGGTGAGATTGAACTTCGCGCAAATGAACTTCGTGTTCTGGCTGAATCAGAGGTTCCGCCGTTCCCCATTGAAGAAAACAGCAAAACAAAAGATGAGATTCGTCTGAAATATCGTTATCTGGACCTGAGAAGACCGGATCTTCAGAGAAATCTGATGCTGAAAAGCAAGGTTGCCATGCTTACAAGAAAATTCTTTGCAGAGGAAGGTTTTCTTGAGGTTGAGACTCCGATCCTTGGAAAGACAACACCGGAAGGTGCAAGAGATTATCTGGTTCCATCCAGAGTACATCCGGGAAGTTTCTATGGACTTCCACAGTCTCCTCAGCTTTATAAACAGCTTCTTATGTGTTCAGGCTATGATCGTTATATCCAGATTGCACGCTGCTTCCGTGATGAAGATCTTCGTGCAGACCGCCAGCCGGAATTTACTCAGATCGACATGGAATTGTCGTTTGTTGATGTAGATGACGTCATTGATGTAAACGAGAGATATCTTGCCTATGTATTTAAAGAAGTGCTTGGTTTGGATGTACAGCTTCCGATCCAGCGTATTACATGGCAGGAGGCTATGGACCGCTTTGGTTCTGACAAGCCGGATATGCGTTTTGGAATGGAACTCCATGATGTCAGCGAGGTTGTAAAGGACTGCGAATTTGTAGTGTTTAAGGGAGCTCTTGAAGCAGGTGGAACTGTCCGTGGTATCAATGCAGAGGGACAGGGTTCTATGCCGAGAAAGAAGATCGATAAACTGGTGGAATTTGCAAAAGGCTACGGAGCGAAAGGTCTTGCATATATTGCCATTGCAGAAGATGGAACAAGAAAATCTTCTTTTGCGAAATTTATGAAAGATGAGGAAATGGATGCTCTTGTACAGGCTATGGAAGGTAAGCCGGGAGACCTGCTTCTTTTTGCAGCTGATAAGAATAAGGTTGTTTATGATGTTCTGGGAGCTCTCCGTGTAGAACTTGCCAAGCAGATGGAACTTCTGGACAAAAATGAATACCGCTTTGTATGGGTAACAGAATTCCCGCTTCTTGAGTGGAATGAAGAAGAAAACCGCTTTACTGCAATGCATCATCCATTTACTATGCCTATGGAAGAGGATCTCCCTCTTCTGGATACAGATCCGGGCAAGGTTCGTGCAAAAGCATATGATATTGTTCTGAACGGAAATGAGATCGGTGGAGGAAGTGTCAGAATCCACCAGAACGACATTCAGGAAAAAATGTTCCAGATGCTTGGATTCACTGAGGAATCTGCTTACGAGCAGTTCGGATTCCTCCTGAATGCATTTAAATATGGAGTACCGCCTCATGCAGGACTGGCATATGGACTTGACCGTCTGGTGATGCTTATGGCAAAGGTCGACAGTATCCGTGATGTCATTGCTTTCCCAAAAATAAAGGATGCATCCTGTCTTATGACACAGTCTCCAAGCCAGGCAAGCAGTGTGCAGCTGGAGGAACTTGGACTGGAACTTACAGAAGAAGAAACAGAAGAATAAAATTACAATAAAAGAACCAAAGAAAATCCCCTTTTCTCCGGAATATCAGTTCCGAAGGAAAGGGGATTTTTATGAAGAAAGTCATACTTAAAGTACTATTCTTCAGGGTTTTCTTCCTCTGCAAGAGGAGTAACGCTGAGATTACCGAATATCCCGGCTCCGATGGAATGACCGTCGTCCTGAAGTTTCCAGGAAGCGCCGTCATTTGTCAGTATAAAAACCGCAGGATGAGTCAGAGTCCCTGTGTTTTTTTCAATATTGCGGAGAAGCAGTTCCAGAGAATGGTTGTAACGTTTCTGGGCGCCGTCAATGACTGCTTCCGGAGATGCAAGATATTCATCCAGTTCTTTTTGATAATCTTTCAGGATCGCATCACTGTCAAAAGTTGTAATCTCCGTCTGAATCACTGCATAATAGCTTTCTACATCAGAGTCAGTGATCTTAAAATCGAAAGTCTTATGCATCTGTTCTACCAGAGCAGAGGCTATGGAATTTTTTGCAGCATCAGAGGTTGTTAACAGACTTTCCAGTCCAAGATAATTACTCATCTGATCCTGATCCATTGTTTTCAGGGTATTTAAATAGACGGTCAGTGTTTCCTCCGGTGTAAGGAGATCACTGTCGCTGAGATAAGTGATAAGACCGCCGACAAGACTGTTTTCCAGATCATGGGAGCGTCTGATCTCCCAGTATTCCTTGTCTGTACCGTTATTTTGCAGCGTAAGCGTGCAATCGGTTTCTACAGTTTTATATGTATGATCTTTCAGAAGCTCATTCAGGATCAGGTAACGATCCTCCATAGAGTCTGATTGTTCTTCTGTATTGGGAGAAGCAGAGTCTGCTGCATTCAGGATCGCATCCTCCAAATGAGAAACAGTGTAATCCTTTGCAAGAGCCTTTGCATCAATAGTAGTAAGCTTCAGGCTGGCAGATGCTTCTTTTTTGTCCTTGTCGACCTTGATTCGCAGGATCCTGTAGTCGAAATCCTGAAAAAAGAGAGAAAAAACTTCTTCCACTTCTCTGGAAAGTTCGGTTTTTTCTATGGCATCCGGAAAAAGCTCTTTATAGGAGATGTATTTCTGAACAGTATCAGAATCCAGATTCTTCAGGAGATCTAGTTCATTTGTGATGACTCCTTTTACATCTGCTTTTTCTGAGTGGGAACAGCCGATGACCATAGATACGGCAAAAACAAGCAGAAGAAATGGAGCCAGACCTTTTACGATCTTCATAAGTTTCTTTCCTTTCCAAAATAGTCTTTTTCATTTTACCAGAATTTGTGGGAAAAGTCAAAAATACGGGGAAGAAAAGGGCATCTGATAGTATTTTACTGTGAAAAAATTGTGAAAAGCCCAGTGATTCTCCACAGGACTTTTCTTTTGAAGTATAATCTGATATGATAAAAAAGATCAAACAGTCCTATATTTACAGAGAGGTAGGCATATTATCATGAAAAAGCGAATTTTGATCCTGTTGGGGATCTTGATCATTGGTGGAGCTGCAGGCGGCGTCTGCTGGAAAATGGGTGTTTTCGGGCATGAAGAAGAAAGCAATGAAACGGCATATGTTACGGAGATCAATGAGATTATGGGAACAGTGGCCGGTGTATCCAACCGTTATGCAGGTGTAGTGGAGCCTCAGGAAACAGTGGAAGTAGAACTGGAAAACGGGCGAAGTGTAAAAGAGGTAAAAGTCAAAACAGGTGAAGAAGTGAAGCAGGGACAGCTGCTGTTCCAGTATGACCTGAGCAGTATTCAGGAAGATCTGGATGAAGCAAAGCTGGAATTTGATCGTTTGAGAAATGAAGCGTCCAGTCTTCAGAGTCAGATTGCGACTCTGGAAAAAGAAAAGAAGCAGGCGGGCAAAGATGAGCAGCTTTCTTACACCATAGAGATTGAAACGAACAAGATGAATCTGAAAAAAAATGAATACAGTCAGAAAAGTAAGCAGGCAGAGATCACAAAGCTGGAAAACACCATGGGAAATACTGAGGTAAGGAGCAGCATAGACGGCGTAATTCAGAAAATTGACACTTCCAAGCTTGCATCAGATGATGAAAGCAGTGACGGACTGGATATGGGAGACGATTTCAGTTATTCTGATGAAAGCAGCTCCGGCAGCGGAAAAAATGCGTTTATCACAATCCTCAGTACAGGTGCTTACCGGATTAAAGGCACGGTCAATGAAATGAATGCCAACAGTATTATTGAAGGGCAGCCGGTGATTGTACGTTCCCGTGTAGATGAAAAACAGATATGGAGAGGAACCATGGGATCCGTAGACAGGGAGAGCGCCAACTCTCAAAGCGACAGCATGTATTCTTTTGGAATGATGGACGCCAGCGGTGATTCCCAGACCTCATCTACTACATATCCATTTTATGTGGAACTGGAGCAGTCAGATGGACTGATGCTTGGACAGCATGTATATATTGAAATGGATGAAGGGCAGGAGGAGAAGAAAGAAGGAATCTGGCTCAGTGAATTCTATATCATGGATGCAGATACCAACAGTCCTTATGTCTGGGCTGCGGATGAAAATAAACGTCTGGAAAAGCGAAGTGTGGTTCTTGGACAATATGATGAAAATCTTGGGGAATATGAGATTGCAGACGGTCTGACGAAAAAAGACTGTATTGCATATCCTTCGGAACTGTTGACAGAGGGAATGAAGACCACTGTAAGCAGTGAGATCATAGCAGACCCGGGAACTGTAGACATGGAACCGGCCGCAGGCGCAGATCAGGAATTTCCGGAAGAGGAGATTCCCACAGACGATGCAGGAATGCCGGAAGATGGAATGGTCTATGATGAGGCTATTGAAGACGGGACCATGATCGACGAGGCTGACATGGCATCGAAGGATATGAACGGAGCTGCTGCAGAAGCTGTTATGATGGATGAGTTTCAGGATGAGGCGATTCCGGAAGATGAGATTTTGACGCCGGCCCAGGGAGACATGGAGGAAACGGAATGATTCTTGAATTGAAGGGAATTTATAAGGACTATCAGCAGGGAAAAATGAATGTACCTGTTCTGAAGGATGTAAACTTTTCAATGGAAGAAGGAGAATATGTAGCAATCATGGGACCTTCCGGTTCCGGAAAGACTACTCTTATGAATATTATCGGCTGTCTGGATCAGGCAACTAAGGGAGACTTTATTCTGGATGGACAGGATATACGTTCCTGCTCTGAAAATACCATGTCAGACATACGTCTTACCAAAATCGGATTCGTATTTCAGAGTTTTCATCTTTTACCCAGACAGACAGCGCTGGCAAATGTGGAAATGCCTTTAAATTATGCAAAAGTTCCAAAAAAGGAAAGAAGAGCCAGAGCTATAAAGGCTCTGGACCGAGTGGGACTTTCCGACCGGGTGGATTTTAGGCCAAACCAGCTTTCCGGAGGTCAGATGCAGCGTGTGGCGATTGCCAGGGCAATTGTAAATAATCCGAAGCTTCTCCTTGCAGATGAACCAACAGGAGCTTTGGACAGTAAATCAGGCGCACAGGTTATGGAACTGTTTCAGAAACTGAATGACGAAGGAGTGACGGTTCTGATGATCACCCATGATCCGGATATCGCGGCCCATGCCAAACGTGTAGTGACAATCCGTGATGGGGTGCTTCAGGAAAAAGAGGTGAAACCATGAAAAATGCCAAAAAGATAATCATAGGAGTATTGGTTACAGTACTGGCGGCAGGAAGTGTGGCAGGAGCGGCAGTTTATTTTAAGAAAAATAACAAAGAAACAGTTACAGTAGTCAGTGTTGACAGCATTGCTTCTGATTACTATATGGATGATACAACCTTAGATGGAAATATCGTAACCAATGTTACTCAGAATGTGACCGTAGACAAAGATATGATCGTCCAGGATCTTTTTGTACAAAAGGGAGATACAGTGAAAAAAGGAGACAAACTGGTATCTTTTGATATGACTTTGGTGCAGATGGAACTGAACATTGCAAAGCTGAAAAAACAAAAACAGGAGCAGGATCTTGAGAAAGCAGTAAACAGGCTTCACAGCCTCCAAAATGGAGGACCTATTGAGGAGGAAGACTCTGAACTGCCGGGACTTCCGGGGGATGACGGAGCGGGAAGCAGTGCTTTGTCTCCGGATGATGAAATGGCTTCTGCGTACAGCAATGTAAAGGGCGCTTATCTGGCGGCTGCAGTATATCCGGTTCTGGCTGCTGCAGAGGCTGCAGGTACACAGGAAGAGGCAGTCATAGAAGAAGAGGCTTTTTCCGGACAGGCTTCAGAGGGAGATTTTTCTTCCGGAGAGTCCGAACAGCAGAATGGTACAGGAAGCGGGCAGGTATTGCCTGGTGACCAGAGCGGATCAGGGGATGATGTACTGGTTGATTTTGGAGATGGAAGCGGAAATCAGGAAATACCTCCGACAGATCCATCAGTTACTCCGTCAGTGACGCCTTCGATTACCCCGACAGGTGCTCCGGATGGAGAGTTCTCGGACGATATTTCCGATGATATAGAAATCATAGATCCGGAACCAAATGATGCAGAAACTGATATTACAGATGGAGAGCCGGAATTTTATCAGAAGCTGGACGGAGAAACTGTTCCATTTACAGGAACCGGTACAGAGGAGGATCCATTTGTATTTTTGTGCAGCTCTGCTAAGGGAAAAGTTGTTGCCACAGGGGCATTTCTGAATAAGATGGCAGGATTTCAGCCTGACGGGACAAAAGAGCCCGGAATAAACGGATATTGGTATCAGTTGGAATTTCATCAGAATGATACCATTGCAGATTTTTCTAACCGAAAATTGTCCTGTACAGGATATTATCTGATCGATGGAAGCCTCCTGGAGAACATGGTAGAAGAAACTGCAGAGATGGAATATACTTTAGAGGGAGCTTCACATTACGAAGAGGATCCTGATATTCCGGATGGCGGAGGCGGCGACGGAGGGGATCAAGGTACAACGATCAGCCGAGACGAAGCTATTGCCAATCAGAAAAATAAGATTGAAAGCCTGAAGCTTGATATACGGGAAAGTGAGATCTCTATCACAAAACTGGAGAAAAAAGTGAGTAAAGAGGTTATCTACAGTAAGATCGATGGAGTTGTGGCAAAAGTAGGAGATCCTCTTACCGGTGTTTCTGAGGGAAATGCTTTTATGACAGTCAAGAGTAAAGATGGCTATTATGTAAAAGGCACAGTAAGTGAGCTGATGTTGGATCAGGTAGAGGAAGGAACAATCCTGAACTGTTCCAGTTCCAGTGGAAGTTTTGATGCTGAAGTGGTGGATGTTTCTTCTTACCCGGGATCGTCAAACAGTTTTATGGGAAATGGAAATCCAAATGTTTCCTATTATACGTACAGTGCAACTATCCTGGATAAAGATGTGGAAGTATCTGAGGATGACTGGCTTAGTATTACCCTTAAGAGAAGCAGTGAAAATTCAGGAGTGATCGTTCTGGATAAGGCTTTTGTACGGTCAGAAAATGGCAAATACTATGTTTATATGGATGAAAATGGAAGTTTGAAAAAACAGTTCCTTACCATAGGCGGCAATGTAAACGGAGGCTCCTCTGTTCTGGTCAAAGATGGGATTACCCGTGAAGACAAGATTGCTTTTCCTTATGGAAAATCTATAAAAGAAGGAATCAAGACAAAGGAAGGTACTCTTGAAGAATTATATGGATACTAGAAAGGTGGGAGTTTATGCTTGAAAATATAAGAATATCCATTCAGGGAATCTGGTCGCATAAAATGCGCTCCTTTCTGACCATGCTGGGTATCATCATCGGAATTGCCTCGATCATTGCCATTGTATCCACCATTAAAGGAACCAGTGAGCAGATTAAAGAGGACCTGATCGGAGCAGGAAATAATACAGTCACCATCAGTCTTTATGATGGAGACAGCGGATATGATCCAATGTTTGGAATGAGCAGCAGTGGGAATCCTCCCCTTCTTTCCAACGAACAGAAGGAAGAGGTAAGAGAAATGGATCATGTAGAAAATGCTACATTTTTTTATACCAATACATACAGCAATGTGTATTATCAGAACACATCTCTTCAGGGAGGAACTGTTTACGGCATTGATGAAAATTATCTGAATACCTGTGGTTATATGGTACAGTCAGGACGTGGATTTATTCAGAAAGATTATGAAAATCTGAACAAGGTAGCCCTGATCGACAATAATGCAGCAGAAAACCTGTTTTCCGGAGAAGATCCTCTGGGAAAGACTATAGAGATCGGAGAAGATCCTTTTGTGGTGGTAGGCATTGTTCAGCAGGGGGACAGCTATCAGCCTAATATCAACAGTATCAATGAATACTATGAATATTACCAGACTGTGATCGGTACAGTGATGATACCAAACAGGTGCTGGCCTATTGCCTTTCAGTTTGATGAACCGGAGAATGTGGTGATCAAAGCAGATTCTACAGACAATATGAGTTCCGCAGGAAACAGCGCAGCCAAGATTCTGAATCAGGGAATCAGTGAGGATTCCAAATTCAAATATAAGGCAGACGACGTAATGGAACGTGTGAAAAATCTGCAGAATCTCAGTGAAAGCACCAATCAGCAGCTGTTGTGGATCGCCAGTATTTCTCTTCTTGTAGGAGGCATCGGCGTTATGAACATCATGCTGGTATCGGTAACGGAGAGAACCAGTGAGATCGGACTGAAAAAGGCCATTGGAGCCAGAAAAAAGGTAATCCTCTATCAGTTCCTTACAGAAGCTTCCATGCTGACCAGCATTGGCGGAATTATCGGAGTGGTGCTGGGAATTATTTTATCCAGAGTGGTCTCGCAGGTTTCCGGTGCACCTACAGCTATCAGTGTTCCGGCAATTATTGGATCCGTGCTGTTTTCCACTGTGATCGGTGTGATTTTCGGGCTTCTGCCTTCTGTGAAAGCGGCTAACCTGAATCCTATCGATGCACTTAGAAGCGAGTAACAAAGGTCATTGGAAATTCTCTTTCAGTTTTTTTGAAGGGGAAGCTTCAGGATAAACGTAGCTCCTCCGCCGGGAGTGTCCAGAATTTTCAGGCTTCCCTGATGGAGTAGAGCAATCTCCTTTGCAATACAAAGCCCAAGACCGAAGTGCTGTTTGTCATTTCGGGAGGCATCTGAGCGATAAAAACGCTGAAAAACTGAATCCTTTTCGGAGTCGGGAATACCGGGACCGTTGTCAGAAACAGAAATGGCAATGGCTCCCGGTTCTTTTTTTGCCTGAAGACGGATACTCCCTCCTTCCGGTACATAGCTTAATGCATTGTCAATCAGGATGGTCAGGATCTGGCTGACCTTTTCCATATCACAGATGCAGAGAGGAAGAGGATTTTCCGGGAGATCAATCCGAAGTTTTTTGCCTTTTTCGCGGGCAGGCTGCTGGTATTTTTCAAAGGTTTCCAGAAGAAGCGTATCCACCTCGCAGGGAGCGGTGTTCAGAACCCAGGTGTGGTTATCAGATCTGGAAAGTGAAAGCATATCCTGGATCAGTCGGGACATACGTCGGCATTCATCCAGACTGATGGAGATAAACTGGTCTGCCCGTTCCTTTGACGCATGTGGGATGGCAGACAGGCTGCTCTGGATCACTGCAAGGGGAGAACGAAGCTCATGGGAGGCTGCAGCAATAAAGGCATTCTGTTCCTTTCGGCTTTTTTCCAGAGGCCGGATCATTTTTCTGGTAAAAAGCCAGGAAAAGACAGCAAGGGCAAAAATTGCTGTCAGAACAGCGCAGAGAAAAAGAAGACGCATTCTCAGGATCTGTGAGACCTGTTCTTTTTGGGAATAAAGAAAAACAGCATGAAGAGCCCCCTGTTTTTTGGGAATCCGGGCGGTACAGGCGTAATAACCGGGAATCTGGAACATGGCTACTTTGGAAAGAGCCTGGGAGCTGCCGGAGGAATCCAGATCCAGACCATGGTTTTCTTTTGATTCTTTTTTTGCCAGGGAGAAAATATCCTGAAGGTCAGAGTTTTCGTGGAGCCGGTCAAAAAACAGAGGGTGCTGTCCGTCAAGAATCTGCATCTGTATATGATAATTATTCTGAGCCTGCTGCATCCAGCGGTGGGACAGTACATTCTGGCTTTCCAGATAAGAAATACAGGAATAGGCATTATTGGTGAATATGGTATAATGATTCTGACGTATATTGCTTTCGGTAATCAGAAGACAGGCAGCCGCCATAAGAGACAATATGATTCCTGTAATAAGGGTGGAAAAAAGAGTCATATGTATGTGAAGTCTGCGAAACATAAAATCCTCCTTTATGGAAAGTTTATAATAATATCATATCATAATTTTCT
>NZ_CABVDF010000035.1:0-18862 GCF_902497045.1 uncultured Blautia sp.
ACAAAATAACAGAACTGCCGCACAGCCGGTAGGAAGAGGAACCGGCTGGTATTACTTTGATGAATCCAGCGGAGAATATCTGCCCTGGTAAGATCAGAACAGTATCCTGCGCAGAATTACAAGAATGACGATATGCAGCGGGTAAAATGCATAAAAGAAATATTTGGCAGCTTTTCCCCGGATAAAGCCCCGCTGTCCGTTATACATATTGATTGGAAGGAAGGCAAAGCAGGCTTTCCACTCATAAGCAAGCCAACAGCTCCCTATGATCGCCTGGGGAGCTTTTTCATTGCGAAGAAGATACATGATCAAAAGAAAAACATATCCCTTCCAGCCATAGTCTGCCTTCAGAAAAAAAGAAACAGCAAGGAGACCAAGCATGGATAGAAGCTGCATATCCCGTCTGTCCTGAAAATATTCCAGAGCACAAAATGCAAGATATCCAAGAAAAAGAGTGAAAAATACATTCTGTTTTTCGTAGTGCCAGGTATCTGCAAACATATAGTTCCATGGAAGCTCGGAGATCAGAGCAAAAATCAGAAGATTCCTGCCATATTTTTTTCGGCTTCTGGTATGGAGAAAACCTTCCAGAAGAAGGAAACAGTAAATGGGAAAAGCAATCCGGCCAATATCACGACAGATCCGATAAAGGCTGTATCCGGTCTGTCCAATATGGAAAAGAGGTGTAAGGGCAGGGGGATAAAGGCTTAAAAGTATGCAGGCACTGTGATCGATAAGCATGGTGATCACAGCAATCATTTTAAGGGCGCTTCCGCTTAAAATCTGAAATTTTCCGGGCAGGAACGAAGGCGGAAGAGCCACTGTGATTTGATCTTTAGACATAAGGTTCTCCTTTTTTTATGATATTTTTCAGTTTATCATATTATCAGATGAGATTCCAGTGCGTGTTTTGGCGAATACTGGACTGAATTATAAGAAATGACAGGAAATCCTCATTTTTTTTTACAAAATTTGACTGGACTATTGGACGTTTTTATGAGAAAATATGATAAGGTTGTTAAGGGAGACTTAACAGCATTAAAGTAAATCTACACTTGAAAGGAGTTTTACAATGATTTATTCACGCGAAGTAGAAGAAATGTGTCCAGTGGCACAGGGCGTTCATCATGGAGCTGCTCCTATCCCGGAAGAAGCAAAATGGGTACAGGCAAAAGAAGTAAAAGACATTTCCGGTCTGACACATGGTATTGGCTGGTGTGCACCTCAGCAGGGCGCATGTAAGCTGACACTGAATGTAAAAGAGGGTATCATCCAGGAAGCACTGGTAGAGACAATCGGATGTTCCGGTATGACTCATTCTGCAGCTATGGCTTCTGAAATCCTTCCGGGCCGTACTGTACTGGAAGCTCTGAACACAGACCTTGTTTGTGACGCGATCAATACAGCTATGAGAGAACTGTTCCTTCAGATTGTTTACGGACGTTCCCAGTCTGCATTTTCTGAGGACGGACTTCCGATCGGAGCAGGACTTGAGGATCTTGGAAAAGGACTTCGCTCTCAGGTTGGTACAATGTACGGAACTCTGAAAAAAGGACCTCGTTATCTGGAAATGGCAGAGGGCTATGTAACAGGTATCGCTCTTGATGAGGATGATGAGATCATCGGATATCAGTTCGTAAGCCTTGGAAAAATGACTGATTTCATCAAAAAAGGTGATGACCCGAATACTGCATGGGAAAAAGCAAAAGGTCAGTATGGCCGTGTTGACGATGCTGTTAAGATCATCGACCCGAGAAAAGAGTGATCACAGGATCTCACGACATTTTAATGCTGGATCATTGTGAGCAGCATATCAGATGAAAAAATCAGGAGGATAAGTAAATGGCTTTATTTGAATCATACGAGAGACGAATTGATAAGATCAATTCTGTTTTAAACAGTTATGGAATTGCTTCCATTGAAGAAGCAGAAAAAATCACTAAAGATGCAGGTCTGAACGTTTACGATCAGATCAAAGGCATCCAGCCGATCTGTTTTGAGAACGCTTGCTGGGCTTACATTGTAGGTGCGGCTATCGCTATCAAAAAAGACTGCAGAAGAGCAGCAGATGCAGCTGCAGCTATCGGAGAAGGTCTTCAGGCTTTCTGTATTCCGGGATCTGTTGCAGATACACGTAAAGTAGGTCTTGGTCATGGTAACCTTGGCAAAATGCTTCTTGAGGAAGAGACAGAGTGCTTTGCATTCCTGGCAGGTCATGAGTCTTTTGCAGCAGCTGAGGGCGCTATCGGTATCGCTGAAAAAGCAAACAAAGTTCGTCAGAAACCGCTTCGTGTTATCCTGAACGGACTTGGAAAAGATGCAGCTCAGATCATCGCAAGAATCAATGGATTTACATATGTTGAGACAGAGTATGATCCATACACAAACGAAGTTAAGGAAGTATTCCGCAAATCCTACTCTGAGGGACTTCGTGCAAAAGTTAACTGCTACGGTGCAAACAGCGTTCCGGAAGGTGTTGCTATCATGTGGAAAGAGGGTGTAGACGTTTCTATCACAGGTAACTCTACAAACCCGACACGTTTCCAGCATCCGGTTGCAGGAACATACAAAAAAGAGTGCATCGAAAAAGGTAAAAAATACTTCTCTGTTGCATCCGGCGGTGGTACAGGACGTACCCTTCATCCGGACAACATGGCAGCAGGTCCTGCTTCCTACGGTATGACAGATACACTTGGACGTATGCATTCTGACGCTCAGTTTGCAGGTTCTTCTTCTGTACCGGCTCACGTAGAAATGATGGGTCTGATCGGCGCAGGAAACAACCCGATGGTTGGTATGACTGTAGCTGTAGCTGTTTCGATTGAGGAAGCAGCTAAAGAAGGCAAATTCTAATCAAACCTTTTTAATTAAAGAGTCAACAAACCTTGAAAGTACCGTAGTTCCAAGGGCTGCGGTACTTTTCTTAATTTTGATTGTGAAAAAGAAGATGTAATTTGAGGCAGTGTGAGAAGTCTTGAAAATGGTAAGATAGGCAACAGGTAGGTAACAAGTAGGTAACAGAGCGAAGGAAACAAAAAGAATAACCGATCACAGGAAAAGAAAAGCCGCAACCACAAGAGTTACGGCATTTTTTCTATCTCGTCTCTGAGCCACTCAATATCACGGATTGTATAGACCGCCTCGGTTACGTCTGTGATCTTGTGACCGGCAAGACGTTTCACAACGTACTCATCTACGCCCGCCTTTTTTGCCATTGTAATGAATGTTGTTCGTGGATCATGCGGCCGATGTTCGGAACGAAGGTGCAGTGCGGCAACGACCTTGTTAAAACGCCCAGCGTATTTGTCATAGGTGATTCTCATACCGCCCTTGGTAGCCTCCGGATCATTAAAGAGGCGGTCGCTTCCAAGAGAAACTGCTTCGTCATAATTTCTTTTTACCAGGTCCCGAATACGAGTGTGGATCGGGACGGTACGGTGCCTGCCGGCCTCAGTCTTCATACCGCCGGTAATACACCACTTTTCAAAGTCAACGTCTTTTAATTCCAAGAGTCCCATTTCTTGAGGACGCCATCCCATATAACACTGTATAAGCAACCAGTCGGCGAATTTAATATTGTCAGCAGCACTCCAAAGGGCTTCCATCTCAGAATCATTGAAGTTAATATGGCCACGCTTTGCGTCTTCTTTTTCTTTGATGATATCATTTGAAAGTTCAAAGGTACGAGCATAGTTTTTCGAGACAAGATCATATTCCATAGCATAGTCCAGCATGAGGTTAAACATGGATTTTATTCTGGATTTCGTTCCCGGAGATGCAGACACCTTAGCTCCGGCATCCTTGCCCCGGTTTTGAATTACATATCCGTCTTCCATGATTCCTTTTATGTGGCGGGCACGCAGATCCTTTACACGCATCCCCTGTATGGCGTGACAATATCTCCATGCAGCAATGATTGTTCTGGATGAAGAATCACTTTCAAGGGTAGGAAAATAAGCAGCGGTCCATTTCTCGTAAAGCTCTGCCAGAGTCATATTGTTATTTTGTATATCATAAGGGTTGGCTCCGTATTCAGCCAAGGCCTGCAGGGCATCTTTTTTTGTTTTGTAGGTTCCAAGAGGAATACGGTTTTGTACAGCTTTTCCGGTTTCCTCGTTTATGATCCAGCCCAGAGTCACACGAGCCAGATATGGTTTACGCCGGTTTCCAGACAACTTAGTTACACTTCCATAGCCATTCGGTAGTTTCAATAGATCATCTCCTGTCATAGTGTAATGGTTTCGATAATGTTTCCAAGATCCTGGAAATTTGTTTTTATCGGCTCCAGAGAAAGGAGAGAGTTTAGGCCAATGCTTTTCTGGTTAGGCTTTTGCTGATCCAGAACAGAAGTAGGCAACACATAAAATTCCCAGAGATCAAGATTTCTTATGGATTGCTCGCGACTTCTGGCTGTGTATAGGCAAAAAACATACAGATCAGAATGGCGGCTCCGCTCGGGAGAATATCCTGTTTGCGGATTCCAAGCTCGCTTTGGAGCGATGTCAAAGACAATGTGTGAGAAGTAGTCCTCGGTCCAAGATTGAAGATAAGCGGCAGATTTTACTTCAATCCTTCTCCCTGAAGGACTGGTTAAATCATACGGTGTCCAGTCAGTTCTCAAATTTTCTCGGGGGGGGGTAAAAACGAGAATGATTTTTTTACGAGAAATTCTGCCAGTACTCCACGAAGCGTATTATTAAGTAGATCAGAATAGGCCCAGCTCCAAAATTCAGAGATGGATATTCCAGTATCGTTGCCATCGAGAGTAAATTTCTCATTTCCGTTTAATAGTTCCATTGTTTTCTCCTCATCAGACAAGGACAGCTGGCAAGTCTCCATTCAAGGACTGAAGCAGAGCAATTTGACAAATTCCATCTGAAAGAGGACCGTAAGAATGAACCATGCAAATAAGCGATTCGTCAGATAAAGAGATACGGGCCTGTAATCTTTGAATTTTAGCGGTTGTCCTGTACAAAGTTTGTGTGTCACAGCAATTAAGACTTGCGCAGAATGAAGAGAGGTAAAAAAGAATGGCCGGTGCATCATGCCCGGCCATCTCTTCTGTTCTTGCAAGTGCGAAATATTTGGCTGCGTTGTGTTGCATAAAAGAATCCTCCTGTCAGTACCATATTTTACGATACCAGTTCAGCCGGATAATCTTTTCCCTTCGCCGATATATTTCTTAGAGTCCTCGACAGCACGCAAGAATCCCTTAATTTCTCCCATGAATTCATACTGCTTGCTCATGGGAAGTTCATGGAATAGATCCAAAAGTTCTTTGTCCATTGCGGAAAGCTTCGGTTCTTGAATTTCTGCTTGCTCAATAATAGCAGGGCGTTCTTGACCGGTCAGGAGATAATCCAATGAGACGCAAAGGAAATTTGCGATAGTCGGCATATAGCGAGCCGGAGGATCTTTCTTCCTGGTTTTCCATGTGGACATAGTAGAGGTTTGAATATCCAGAACTTTGCACAATTCTATGGCCGTTTTACCACGTTCTGCGAGTAAATCGGATATGCGCTCAATGATTTCCATGACACACCTCCAAATGTAAAAATATTCGTAAATACGAGGTAAAATCTTTACAAATACGCAGATTCGTGATACAATATAACTATGAAACAAATAATTATTCGTGGTTGCGAGCCTTTGATTAAAAATTTGTTCCATGGCAAGTGCGTGTTTGTAATAACTCGTATTTGTATTATAACACGCACTCAGAGAAAATGCAAATGCGAAATGCGGATGCAGGAAAGGAGATTGATGCAAATGAACAATATTGTTCCCATTTCTGAATGGTGTAAGGACGTAAGGGTTGCTCTTGCGAAAAAGGAAACTAACCTTCAAAATGTGGCCAAAGAGATAGGACATAGTTACACGACAGTAACAGCCCTTATCAGTGGACGTGTTGTGAAAGATAATTACCTTGAAGTCGCAAAGAAAATTAACGAAGTTTTGGAAGTAAATGTACTTCCAAAAAAACCACAGCTTCCGTCTGATGAATGGTGTGGGGCGGTACGAGCAAAACTGTATGTAAAAAAAATGAATATCAGTGAGCTGAGCCGATCCATCGGATTCAATCGAGACAAAGTATCGCTTGTAATGAACGGTCATGCACTTGATTGGGCGGTGATTGACAGAATTAATGAAGAACTCAAAATCGAAGTGCCGGTCGTTTCTGCAGGTACTAATTAGATTATAAGTGAAAGTAAGGTAAATGAGAATGGGACGGAACCCTATAAAAGAAAACCAGAATCCGTATTTTAAAGCCAGAAAACAGGCAGCAGAATGGGATGCAAGGCTGGAAAGCAGAGAGAGAGCATCAGAGCTTATAGGAATAGCGGCCTACACGCTGGCAGACTATGAACTTGGAAATGTAAAAAGAGTGCCAGCTGATAAAGTTCTGATAATGGCGGATCTGTACAATGCACCTTGGCTCCTGAGCAATTATTGTAAGAACGAATGTCCGATCTGCGGTTTTCTTCCACTTGCAACGGAAGAAAAGAGTATATGCAGTGTAACAGTAAGGTTATTAAAGGCCTTGAAAGAAGATGAGCTAGAAGATATGAAAAACCAACTGCTTGAAATATCTCAGGACGGAAAGATCAGGGATGACGAGGTAGGAGTGATGCGAAAAATATCAGAATATCTTGATGACATCGCAGAGGTAATAAGTGAATTTAAGATTATGAGTGATAAAGCTCTGAAAGGTAAATAGGAAGATATAATGCGGAAGAATGTACAATATTTAAGAGAAAATTTGATACAGATTGTAGTCGGAATTCTTCTGATGAAATGGGCTGTGAGTTACGCATATCAGGCGCGGGGTTATGACGCGATAGGGAGTGAATGGTTAGTATTGCCGTTCACCATTTTTATTTTTAACTGGGGAAAAGCCGTGTGGGAAGATTTAAGAGGTGAATAGGTATGTGTGCAGTATGTAGAAAAAATCCATGTGACAGCAGATGCCCGAACGCAGAAGAGCCGAAATCCATATATACCTGCGAATGGTGCAAGGAACCTATTTATGAAGGTGACAAGTATATGGATACTCCAGAAGGCCAGGTTTGCAAAGATTGTATAGAAGGCATGAGCGTAACAGAATTTTGCGAGCTGATTGGAGAATCATTCAAAACAGCAGAGAAGGAGGAAGAATAAGATGGCAGATCAGACAGGAATGCAGCCGGCAACACCACAAGCAGCACCAGCTGTTCCGGTAGTAAATCAGGTAAAGCAGTTGCTTTCCCAGGATAAAATCAAAGAAAAATTCGGAGAAGTATTAGGGCAGAAAGCTCCTCAGTTTATGGCTTCAATCACTAATACAGTATCAGGAAGTGCGCAGTTGAAGAAATGCCCTGCAAATTCAATTATCGGAGCTGCGTTTGTAGCAGCAACATATGACCTTCCGATAGACAGCAACCTTGGATTTTCGGCAATCGTTCCGTATAACGAGAGTGTTTGGAATCCCAGGAAGAAAGACTGGGAGAAGGTTCCGAAAGCTCAGTTCCAGATGATGTACAAAGGCTTCATTCAGCTGGCAATCCGGTCTGGATATTACGAGCGAATGAATTATGCAGTTGTATACAAGGACGAACTGGAATCGTACAACCCAATAACAGGCGAGATTAAGTTTGTGGAAGATTTTAGTAATTGCAAGCAGAGAGATGCTGGAGATGAAGCAAATGTGGCCGGATATTATGCTTGGTTTAGATTGAAGACTGGTTACAGTCAGGAGTTGTATATGTCTAAGAAAGCAGTGGATAATCATGCAAGAAAGTATTCCCAGGCGTACAGATACGATCTGAACAAAGGTAAGAAGTCAAGTAAGTGGACCACGGATTTTGAGGCAATGGCACTGAAAACGGTCATTAAGTTGCTTCTTAGCAAGTGGGGAATTTTATCAGTGGATATGCAGAGAGCCATCCAGGACGATCAGAAGACGTATGACGAAGAAGGAAATGGAACCTACGGTGATAACAAGCCGGATTCAGTTCCGGAATTGGAAGCACAAGATCCGTTCGAGGTAGCAGAGGAAGAGCCAGAAGATGTAGATATCGATGCAATGTAGGAGGGATGACACATGGTTTTGACGGCAGAGAATTATTATAGCCAGGAAGCGAATGAAGAATATATGAGCGTGTCGCAGTTCAAGGATTTCTGCGGTACATATGGGAAAATGTCTTGTGAGTTTACTGCAATGGAAAAGCTGAAGGGAAGATGGGAAGAGCCGAAATCGAAGGCTCTCATGGTTGGAAGTTATGTAGATTCCTACTTTGAGGGAACACTTGATAAATTCAAGGCAGAGAATCCGGATCTTTTCAAGAGAGACGGAACACTGAAAGCTGAGTTTGTGAAGGCAGATGAAATTATTCAGAGAATCGAGAGAGACGATTATTTTATGAAATTCATGTCCGGAAAGAAACAGGTAATTATGACAGGCGAGCTGTTCGGAACAAAGTGGAAGATTAAGATGGACAGCTACATTCCGGATATTGCGATCGTTGATTTAAAGGTTATGGCATCGATCACAAAGCTGGAATGGGTAAGAGATATTGGATATCTGGATTTTGTGCGGTACTGGGGATATGACATGCAGGGTGCAATTTACCAGGAAATCGTCCGTCAGAACACCGGAAAGAAGTTACCGTTTTATATTGCTGGAGCTACTAAGGAAAGCGAACCGGATATTCGGATCATTCATATCACAGACAATTATCTGGCCGAGGCACTGAATCTGGTAGAAATGAATATGGCAAGAGTCCTAGCGGTGAAGTCAGGGGATGCAGAGCCGGATCGGTGCGAATTGTGTGATTGCTGCAGGAAGACGAGAGTTCTGAAAGCCCCTATCTCTATTACAGATTTGACAGCAGGTATCTGATATGGCCGAAAAGAAGTATTATTGGCTGAAAATGACGGACCAGTTCTTTGAGGATAAGGCAATAAAGAAGCTGCGGAAGATAGCAGGGGGCGATACTTATACGATCATCTATCTGAAAATGCTGCTGACGGCAATTAAGCAGGGAAACAAAATGTATTTTGAAGGAATCGAAGATGATTTCATGGAAGAGTTGGCGTTGGAGCTGGATGAAGATACAGATAACGTGAAGGTAACAGTAAGCTATCTGAAAAGCAAGGGTCTGATAGAAGTTCTTGGAGCAGACGAAATATTGCTAACGCAATGCGCTGAGATGGTTGGATCAGAAACGGATGCCGCAAGAAGAAAAAGACTGCAGAGGGACCGGGAACGGAATCGGGCAATAGGAACAGATCCGGTGGCTGCCCTGGAAGAAAAGCCAGAGATTGCTGCAGAAGAAAAGCCGGCCAAGAAAAAAGCCGAGAATACGATCCAGTTATTTCATCGTTTGGTTGAAGATTACAATATCTCTGAGCCTGTCCGAGAAAAGATGGAAGTTTGGTTCCGATACAAGATGGAGCGAAAGGAATCATACAAGGAGCAGGGAATGAAATCATTGCTCAAGAAGACTGAGAACAATGAAGGGAGCTATGGAGCAAATGAAATCTGCAATCTGATCGAAGACTGCATGGCGAATAACTGGAAAGGAATTATCTGGAAAATCCTGGAGGAAAGAAAGCAGCAGCGACCGGCAACAAGAACTGAGCAGATACAACAGAGGGTTAGCGAGGTAGATAGCTGGTAATGGAAAGAGAACAGTTCAAAGTTTTGGTGAAGGCTATGAAGGCTGTATATGCACAGCCAACCTTCATTCCGGATCAGGATGCGTTTAATGTATGGTTCGCATTGTTGGGAGATCTGCCATATAAACAGGCAGAGCTGGCAGTTCAAAAGCATATGGCAACGGAGAAATTTCCACCGACAATAGCAGATATAAGGGAAAAGGCAGAACAGATCACTTCTGTAAAAGAAACAGAAATGAGCGAGCTGGAAGCCTGGGCGATGGTGAGAAAAGCAATCGGAAGGTCAAATTATTATGCGGAAGAGGAATTTGAGAAATTGCCAGAAGCCTGTAAGATAGCGGTTGGAAACCCAAGCAATTTAAGAGAATGGGCGATGATGGACTCAGACCAGGTTGGAACAGTGGAGCAGTCACATTTTGTGAGAAATTATCGGACGGCAATGCAGAGAATCAAAGAAGACCGAAGAATGCCAGAAAAGGTCAGGACAGCAATAGCAGAGGTAAAAAAACAGCAGATGCAGATTGAAGACAGGCAGGAGAAACCTAAGTTGCCAGTCCAGGAAGAAAAAGAGGACGAGACACGAGGTAGAATGTCAGAAGAAACCAGGAAAAAACTGGAGGCATTGCGAGGAAAGATGGGAAATATCGGGAGGTAAAACAATGGCTTTTAAAAAAGTAGCAGAGATCAGTATTGATAAGTTGGAGGATAGAAAAACTGTAACAGCAATCTTGTACGAAAATGGATATACGGTTGGGCCAGGAAAGCGTAAGAAGACACCGACAGGGAAACAGCTTGACTATTATCTTAAAGTTTATAAGGAAATTGAGGAGGACGGAAAGGATGAATAATCCAGAGGCGTTCAAGGAGGATGAAGTGCGGAGTATAAGATTCGTTATTCCAGGCCTGCCGTTTGGTAAGCAGAGACCGAGAGTGACCGTCAAGAAATTTACTGGTAATGATGGAAAGGAAAAGAGATTTGCGAAAGCATACACACCAGAAAAGACGGTCAATTATGAAAACTTAGTTAAGATGGCGTATCAGGAGAAAGCAAAAGGAAAAAGGTTCAAGGACGGGGATATGTTGGATGTGCGCATCATTGCCTATTACAATATCCCGCTGTCTACCAGTAAGAAAAAAAGAACGATGATGCTGGAGCATAAGATCCGGCCAACTAAGAAACCAGATTGGGATAATATCGGAAAAATTGTCTGCGATAGTTTGAACAATGTTGCGTATCACGATGATAACCAGGTCGTAGATGCACAGGTAAGAAAGTTTTTCTCAGAGAACCCAAGAGTAGAAGTGATAATAAGAAAGGTGGAATGGTAATGGCAACAGAAGAAAAACAGGTAGTAGAGGAAACAGCGGTAGCTCCGGGGAAAATGGAATTTAGATTGATTAGCCCGACAGAGAGTGGATTTTTGAAGCATATCGAATGGAACAAAGAAGAGCTACTGATGGCAGTCAGAAACAAGGTCGCATCGTATGAAGGAATCGTATATACCGAAGAAACGGTTAAATCAGCAAAGAATGATAGAGCAGAGTTGAATAATCTTGTTAAGGCAATTGACGAACGAAGAAAAAAGGTAAAGGAGGTTATCAATCAGCCATATGCAGAGTTCGAGAAGGAACTAAAGGAAATCACTGATCTTATCAAGAAGCAGTCGGCAGAAATTGATGAACAGGTAAAAGCCTTTGAGACTGCAGAAAAGGAAGAAAAGAAAGCTAAGATTATGGAGGCTTATGAGAACGCCATCGGGAATCTTGAGGAAATTTTGCCATTTAGTAAAGTATTCGATCAGCGGTATCTTAATAAGACATATAAGCTGGAAACAGCAATTTCAGAGGTACAGAAGAGAATCGAACAGGTAAAGACTGATCTTGAAACCATCGAAAGTGTATGCGGAACATACAAGTTAAATGCCAAAGATGTGTATGTCCGCACATTGGATTTATCAAAAGCTATGGCAGAGGAAAAACGCCTGAAAGATTTGGAAGAAAAGCTGGAAGCGGAGCGTATTCAGAAGAAAAAAGATGAAGAAAAAAGAAGAAAAGCAGAGGCAGAGCGCATCCGAAGGGAAGAAGAACAGAAGGAAATCGAGAGACAGAAAAAAGCGGAAGAAGAGCGTATTGCTGCAGAAAAAGCTGAAGCAGAGAAAAAACAGAGCGTTCCGGAAATGCCGCAGGATGTTCCGGCAGAACAGGACGTTGTTCCGGAAAAAGAGGAAAATGTTCCGGTACAGGAGTCAGAACCGGTAATTGATCCGTTTGCGCAGTCGCAGCCAATTCCAGAAAAGAAGTGCAGAGCTAAGTTTTTTGCAATCGGAACCAAAGATCAGCTGAAAGCATTGGTTGAGTACATGAAGGAAAGTGGAATCAAATACGGAAAGGTGGAGTAAGACATGGATAAATTTGTGAAGGAATTAGATTTTAACAGTGATACATTTGCAAATGTAAAGAGAGATATGAATTTTGTTCTGCAGAGATTGATCGGAAACATGCTGGAGAAAGGTAGTACGAATGGAAGTTTTACATTGAAAATTGATGTCAGTTTCACTCAGGAATATATTCCGAATTATGATCCTAAAGTAGAAGGCGAGAGCAGGAAAATCAATAAGCCAAGTTTCAAGCATAAAGTTACATCTACCGTGCAGATCGCGGACAAAAAGGACGGCAATATGGATACAGAAATGGAGCTGGCATTTGATGAAGATAGTGGTGAGTATGTTTTACAGCCGGTAGCCAATACAACGCAGAAGAGTATTTTTGACAGTGATTATAAAGAAAATCTGAAGTCGGAGAATGAAGAGGAGTCAGAAAAAGAAGAACCGAAGGGAATCCCTCAGTTACCTGGCCCGACAGAAGCGGAAGACGAGGATGTAATCGATGCGGAATATACGGAATTAGAAACTGCTCAGAAACCAGATGAAAATTCGGAAGAAGATGTTACGGATGAGATTCTGGAAGACGCGGAAGAAATTGAGCATGATTATGATTATGAGAATCCGGAGGAATTTTTAAATGAATGAGAAGACATGTAAAAATTGCATAGAAAACGAGGACGGTTTATGTGACCGCAAGGGCATATTGGTAGACGAGGATGATAGCTGCGAGAAGCACAGGGAAGACTGGCGGCAGAAATTGTTGAGTAAATTTGATAAAAGGGAACGTGGAATAGGAGGACAAAAGAATGAAAGCCAGAAAAATTATTGAGAATACATATACATGGAATCAGGTGAAAAAAATCTTGGAAACAGGAAGAGCAAGAGAAGAATTCGGCATTGGTGGTGAATTAACTGTAATGGTTGAAGGTATCGGAGAGGTGGCAATGCAGATCTTGGATTTTGACAGAGAAAGAGTTGTACCGTCTGGCAAAAATCACAATATGACAGTAATGTTTAGAGATCTGATACTTGAAGAGAAACAGTTTGATAAAGACGGTAATAATACTTGGAGAACATCAAGTCTCCGCACAGAATTAAATAGCCCAATGTTTATCAATCGATTCGAAGAAGGATTCCGGAATCTCATTGTACCCGTGCTGAAAGATAACACAGACGGAATCGATACAGAGGACACTTTTTTCCTTGTATCAAATGATGAATTGAAAAACAAGAAAAAAAGATATGCGTTTTTTGAGACTGAAAAGGACTGCGTGAAAGTTAATAAGAATGGAGAAACTGATTGGTACTGGACTCGTTCAGCTTACCGCAGCCTTGCTAACTACGTTATGTTTGTGGGTAGCAGTGGCGGCGTCAACGACGCGTACGCATGGAATGCGAATACGTACGCCCCGATTGTCTTCCTAAAGGCATTATGGTTATTGCATAGCAATAATTGCCCTGAAGATATAGACAAGGAGCCGAAATCCCTGGCACAGCCTAAACAATACCGCGGATAATCGAAAGAGACAGTACGTGACTTATAATAAGCCCGACAGTACTGAGAAACTGCGGAAAAACAAAAAAATGAAAGAACATATAACAGATTTTGATAGTTTGTACGAATCAATGACGAAGTGCAAGAAAGGTGTATCTTGGAAACCTTCGGTGAAATCTTTTGTCCTGAATGCGGAGGAAAATATACTCCGAATGGAGAAACAGCTACAAAATGGAACTTGGAAAAATGGGAAACCTAAAAAGGTACTGATTACATATCCAAAACGTCGGGAAGCACTGAGTATACCATTTAAGGATAGGATATATCAAAGAAGTATTAATGATTATTCGCTTTATCCGCAAATGACGAAAGGGTTTATCTATGCAAACTGCGCTTGCCAGAGTGGCAAGGGAACTGATTTTGCCAGAAAGCTGGTGAAAAAATATTTGTGGAACTACTTCTGTCAAAATGGTTTAGATGGATGGGTGGTACAGGTAGATATCCATGGGTATTACTTAAATATGCAACACAAAGACGCAGAATCACAGATTCAAGAGCGCGCAGATAAAGACACTGCCGAAATGTCATGTGGTGTTCTGAGGGATCAATATGCAGGAGACAGCGGATACAATCCCGGGTCACAAATGGTGCAGATTGTTGGGATATCATTGCTGGATCCAGTAGATCACTATGTCAAAGAAAAGTTGCATGTAAAGAGATATATCCGGTACATGGATGATTTTTGGGCGCTTGTTGAGACCAAGGAATGTGCAGAAGAACTTTTGACTAATATAACAGTTAAGTTAAAAGAGTATGGTTTGGAGGTGAATAAAAAGAAGTCTCATATCATTCCGCTTAATGAAGGCTTTGTGTTTCTTGGATTTCAATATCGTCTCACGGAAACCGGGAAAATCATAATGACCCTGGATCCGGATAGTGTAAAGCATGAAAGGAAGACACTTGCCCGGATGGAAAGTAAAGTCCGAAAAGGTGAATTAAAGCCAGAAAAAGTGGACGAGCACCACGAATCCTGGGAAAACAATGCAAGTAAAGGAAATTCGTACAAAATGCTGAAAAGAACCAAACAGTACTTGAAACAGTTAAGAAAGGGTGAAAGAAATGAAAATAAGAAAAATGACGCAGACTCCGGCAGAAGTAGCAGAGGATGAGAACTGCAAAGCTGCTGTTGAAAAACAGAAGGAAAAAATTGAAAACCAGAATGTTTTGATTCAGTATCTCGCAGCAATGACGGACGTCTATATTCCGGAAGAAACAGAAGAAGAGGAGGAAAATTATGTACAAAATATTGATGAAAATGAAGGAAATCTACAGTAGAGAAGAATGGATGAAGATGGTTGAACAGGCCAAAGAGCGGAAAAAGATTACGCAGGAAGAATATGAAAGCCTGGTTAAAGAATGACAGTGCTACAGATTATTGCGAAGTTATGGTCGCACATCACAGATTTGCGCCTATATGCAAGAGGCAAAAGTAGTAAAACTCTGGCAGAGATTGAAAAAGACATAGCGATAACAGAATGTTATTGCAGTGTATATATGGAACAGGAGGGATGCTGCGATGAGGATTAGAGCAGAACCGGAACAGCATTAAAATTTGAAAAATATAATATGAGGTGGTGACAATGGAGCCATTTGTAAAAGTTTTTGGCAACATAACAGTTGACAAGATAGCATTGCTTATAGCAGCTATCTTTTTTTTATGGAAAATCTACAAAAAAGTAGAGGATTATTTTTCCAAACGCGCCTTGTCCGAAGCAGAGAGGGAGAAAAAAATACAGGATATCTTAGATCAGGCTCAGATGTATCCGAAATGGCATGAGCAGAGTATCCAGTATCAGAAAAAATATGCAGAGGAAATTGACAGTCTGAGGGAGACACAAAAGGAGATAATCACAAAATTGGACGATGCTGAGAAAAAAAGAAAAAAGACGAAAAGAAACGAGTTGCGTGACAGGCTTCTCCAAATTTACCGTTATTACACCAGTAAAGAGAAGAATCCATTATTAGCATGGTCAGAGATGGAGTCGGACGCTTTCTGGAAAATGTTTGGCGATTATGAAGAAGCTGGCGGAGATGGAGATATGCATACTACCGTACAGCCGGCAATGAGGTTGCTAAATGTGATTCCTATGCATGAGCAAGACAGAATTGCTGAGCTTATGCAGAGTCGGAAATAGCATAATCTATAAATCGGCTTTTAGCGGCTTTTCTGTATTTAGGCAAACAAATCCTCACACGAGGGAATACAAACCAATCCAGAACCTATACGGAGTTCACAGGGCTATTATAGAGCCACAGAAAGGAGATAATATGGAGTTATTAGGAATTTTAAAACAGGTACCTGCACCGGTATTATTAATTGCAGTGCTGGTCATTTTGGCAGCGACAGTGGTGATTGTATTTCAGTATCTGAAACAGAAAGGGTTAGACGGCATCCGGGCGGATGTGTACCAGCTGATCTTGAAAGCTGAGCATATGTACCGTGAATCTGGAACCGGTAAACAGAAATTTGAATGGGTAATCCAGCAGGCAAGAGGATTGCTACCAAAGTGGCTGCAGGTCTTTGTAACAGAAAAAGCGCTTAAAGAGATTGTCCAGAACTGGTTTGATGGAATTAAAGATTTATTGGACGATGGTAAAATCAACCAGTCTCAGAAATGATGTAAGAGGGGCTTCGGCCCCTTTTTTATGAAGAAAGAGGAGAACAAATGAACAGTAAAAATATTGATGTTTTGAGAAAAATTTTGTATGCAGTAGAAACTGGCGGTCAGGTCTACGGCAGGCAGAGATATGATGCTTTTATCGGCGCTGGAGCAAACACGCCGAATGAAAAGGCAATCACAATCGGAGCCGGACAGTGGTATGCAGGGGAGGCAAAGCGGCTTTTGCTGGAAATCCAGAGAGTAGACCCGGTAAGATTTGGAATCCTTGATACGCAGGGAATTGCAGACGATCTTAAAAATAAAGATTGGTCCAGATATGCGATTTCTCCGACATCTGCAAAGGCAAAGTGCATTGTAAGTATTATCTCTTCATCTACTGGAATCCGGTGCCAGGACTGGTTCATGGAGACTCAGATCAAAGAGTATGCGGAGAGTATTACCAAGACTTATGGTGCCATGCCGGACACTGCTCTGATGGAATGTATTAATATTATCCATCAGGGCGGATCCGCGGCTTTGAAGAGGATATTAGGAAAGACGGCAAAGCCTTACACAGCTGAGAGGATTTATACAGCCCTCTGTACGGACCCAGCGGATAAAAGTAATAATAATCAGGTAGGGGATTATACCACCCGACAGAAAAAGGTTATCGAAATGATCAGGACGTACGCAGAAGATAAGGAGGTAGCAGATATGAGCCTGTGGAATAAAACGAAAGAGCTATTGGACAATCAGGTGGGATACCTGGAAAAACGCAGCAACGCAAATCTGGACAGTAAAACCGCCAATGCCGGATACGGGAATTACACGAAATATTCCCGGGACGTAAATAATATGGGGCTGATGGGATGCCAGGGACAGCCCTGGTGCGCGACATACCAGTTTTGGGGTTGTGCCAAGATTTTTGGAAAAGCAAAGGCACTGGAAATCATGGGGAATGGGTTCTATAATTGTAATAGCGTTAAGGCTCATTCCCGGTCAAAAGGAACATGGCACAGTACACCAAAGCTGGGAGCACTGGTTATTTTTCGGAATGGAGCACATATTGGCCGGGTTATCCGGATTGCAAATGGCCGGATCTACACAAATGAGGGAAATACATCTTCCGGCGGCTTGAATAATGTAGAAGCAAACGGCGGCTGTGTCGCAGAAAAAGTCTATACGGTTGGAAACAGCCAGATCGACGGATATGTATGGATAGATTATGAAGCAGAAACGGAATCCGGAACTGAGGGCAAGCCGTGGAAGGCAACTGGAACAGCTACAGCTACAGTAGACAATCTTTTTGTCCGCACCGAACCAAACGGCGAGGTGATCGGAGAGATGATGAAAGGCAACCGGTTCGAGATCAATGGAATCAAGGACGGATCCTGGACACAGGTCAATGTAGCGAATATTGGTGTAGGCTGGGTATGGACTGCGTATATCCAGAAAGACGGCGCACAGACCAATGAGCCCCCTAAACAAGAGATCCCAAACAAACAGGATAAGACGCAGCGGCTCTTTGTTGGGAGAGTAACAGCCAATGTTCTTAGTGTTCGGACATGGGCCGGAACAGAGCACCCACAGATAAAGTCGTACCCAACCTTAAAAAGAGGGAACCTTGTTGACGTGATGAATTATACCCAGACAGCTGCAGACGGTGGCCAGTGGTACTACATCCGAATTGCCGGAAAATACTATGGGTTTGTCAGCGCTCAGTACATTGTAAAAAATTGATAATGATGATTTTAATGGTGCTTATTTTGTGTGTTATCATCATAAGCCTGTTGCTGGTATTGCTTGCTGGTGGGCCGAAGCTTGACAAAGATCAGAAAAGCGAGGATGAAGCGCAGATGTGTTATTTGAAAGACTGGAAAAATAGAAAGAAGAAATAGCCTTTTAAGGTTGTTGGTAAAGCAAGGAAATATATCACACGCCCTGGTCCTTCGGGACTGGGGTATTTTTTATTGCAGAATGTGGAGCAAGTTAGAGGCAAAAATCAATATACAAAATAACCAAAAATTCAATGCCATTTTTGACGAAATGTGCCTGAGCAACGATAGAGAATTTTTCAATACTTAATATGCCTAAAAGCCAAAATCCGGTATAGAAGCGTGTACGAGCGTATAGCCCTATATGCTTTTTCGGGGAATTGCTTGTGGTTCCGGTAGATAATTTGTGAAAAATATGATATTCTTAAAGAGCTGCCGAACCTCCAGCAGAAAGGAGGTGAAATCATTGGATAAAATAATCGCCATTATTCTTGTCCCTGTCGCAGTAAATGTAATTAGCTACTACATTTGCAAATGGCTGGACAGAAAAGACAAATAGGCAGCATAGCAGCCTAAGGCATAAGCCACCTACATAACGGAATAGAAAACCCCAGAGATCTGATCCATCTCCGGGGTTTTCGTTTTGCTCATTGGATAATCGCCATTACCCTTAGCTGTTTTCAGTATATGCGTATCAAACAGAAAAGTCAACCAGTAATTTTACCGTTTGCAAAATCGAGTTTTCCACATTGTCCACACTCAGTTGAGGATAAGATACAAATGCGCAAAGCCTTATAAATAAAGGAGAATTTTCATATTATAATAAAAAACGTGTGACATTGTCCCATTAATGTCACGAAACCGTCACGTCACTATTACTCTATATCTATT
>NZ_CABVDF010000036.1:0-18575 GCF_902497045.1 uncultured Blautia sp.
GGTTTCCGGAAATTATATATTATGTTTGATTACCAATGATAACTACATAAAAAAGGAGAAAAATTATGGCACTGAGAACAATAAGAACTGAGGGAGATCCTGTATTAAGAAAGGTCAGCAGACCAGTTACAGAGATGAATCAGAAGCTCCGTACACTGATCTTTGACATGCTGGACACTATGTATGAATCTATGGGAGTGGGATTGGCTGCTCCTCAGGTGGGAATTTTAAAAAGACTTGTGACCATTGATGTAGGCGACGGACCTATCGTATTGATCAATCCTGAAATTCTGGAAACTTCCGGAGAGCAGACCGGAGATGAAGGCTGTCTTAGTGTTCCTGGAATGGCAGGACAGGTAACAAGACCAAATTATGTAAAGGTGAAAGCTCTGGATGAGAACATGGAAGAAGTGATCTATGAAGGGACAGAACTTCTCGCAAGAGCTTTCTGCCATGAAATTGACCATCTGGATGGAAAAATGTATACAGATCTGGTAGAGGGAGAGCTTCACAGAACTGTATATGATGATGACGAGGTATAAGAAAAATGAAAATTGTTTATATGGGAACACCGGACTTTGCAGTTCCGGCTCTTGCAGCCCTGGTGGATGCAGGATATGAAGTGGCTGGCGTGGTCACACAGCCGGATAAACCAAAGGGGAGAGGAAAAACGCTTGTCCCGACTCCGGTTAAAGAAGAGGCGCTGAAACATGGAATTCCTGTTTATCAGCCCAAGAAAGTCCGGGAACCGGAATTTGTAGAAACTTTAAAAGAAATTGGACCAGATATCATTATTGTGGCAGCTTTTGGGCAGATCATTCCCAAAGAGATCCTGGATATGCCGGAATTTGGCTGTATCAATATTCACGCATCTCTCCTTCCTAAATACAGAGGAGCAGCTCCTATTCAGCAGGCTGTGATCAATGGGGATGAAGCAGCGGGAATTACGATCATGAAAATGGGGACTGGTCTTGATACAGGAGATATGATTTCACAGGCATCCGTTTTACTGACAAAAGATGAGACAGGCGGCAGCCTTTTTGACAGGCTTGCAGATCTGGGAGCAGGACTTCTCGTAAAAACGCTTCCTTCTATTTTTGACAGAACAGCAGTTTATGAGCCGCAGCCGGAGGTAAGTCCCACACCCTATGCAGGAATGATCACAAAACAGATGGGACTTCTTGACTTCCATAAAAATGCAGAAGAGCTGGAGCGTCTTATCAGAGGTATGGATCCATGGCCAAGTGCATATACTTTCCTTAATGGAAAATCCTTAAAGGTATGGAAAGCAGCAGTAGAACAGAAGGTCTCCGGACATGAAGAGCCGGGCACAGTTACAGGAACAGATAAAGAAGGAATCCATGTAACCTGCGGACAGGACAGTCTTATACTGAAAGAAATACAGCTTGAAGGAAAAAAACGTATGGATGCAGCTGCTTTTCTTCGCGGATATCCTATCGAAACAGGAACAATGCTGAAAGATCATAAGGAGTGACAGAATGTACGGATATGGATTTTATGGTTTTGACAGAACATATATATTATTGATTCTGGGAATGCTTCTCTCATTGTTGGCTTCTGCAAAGCTTAGAAGTACGTTTGCAAAGTACAGAACCGTCAGGAGCGCTTCCGGGCTTACCGGAGAACAGGCGGCGAGAAGGATCCTTCAGGCAGCCGGAATCACAGACGTTCAGGTAAGGGCTGTTCCCGGAAGTCTTACAGATCATTATGATCCAAGGACCAAAACAGTAAATCTTTCACAGGATATTTACGGACAGACCTCTCTGGCGGCTGTCGGAGTTGCGGCGCATGAATGCGGCCATGCTATTCAGCATGCAATCCACTATGCTCCGCTGGAGATCAGAAGTGCGATTGTTCCGGCGGCAAATCTGGGAAGTACTTTGTCATGGCCGATTTTCTTTCTGGGGCTTGTTATGAGTGCAAGACCGCTGATCACAGCCGGAATCGTTCTTTTTTCTTTAGCTGTGCTGTTTCAGCTGGTAACGCTCCCGGTGGAGATCAACGCATCATCCAGAGCACTTCATATGCTGGAAACAACAGGAATCCTGGGAAGAGATGAAAACAAGGGAGCGAGAAAGGTTCTGACTGCAGCAGCGATGACTTATGTGGCAGCGCTTGCCGGATCGATTCTGCAGCTTCTGAGACTTTTGATACTTGCAGGAGGAAGAAGAAACGATGACTAGCGGTATCAACACAAGAGAAATGATTCTGGAGATCCTTCTCCAGATTAATGAGGAAGGCGAGCACAGCCATATTGCTGTGAGAAATGCCTTGTCCAAATATCAGTTTCTGCCTAAGCAGGAAAGAGCTTTTGTAACAAGAGTATGTGAGGGAACTCTGGAGTACAGGATTTATATTGATTATATGATCGATTCTTTTTCTAAGATTACGGTGGACAAGATGAAGCCGCCTATTCGGGAAATACTTAGAAGCGCGGTATACCAGATGAAATTTATGGATCGTGTACCGGACAGCGCAGTATGCAACGAGGCAGTGAAACTGGCACAGAAGAAAGGATTTTATAATCTGAAACCTTTTGTGAACGGAGTGCTGAGGGCGATTGCGAGAAATAAGGATCAGCTGGAACTGCCGTCAAGAGAAAAAGATCTGGTCAGATATCTTTCTGTGAGATATTCTATGCCGGAGCCGCTGATCCTGCGGTGGATGGAGATATATGGAGAAGAGACAACAGAAAAGATCTTGAGAGATTTTCTGGAGGAAAAACCATTAACTGTCCGCTGCCGTACATATTTGAATTCAGTGGAGGATATTTGCGAAAGCCTCCGTTCTCAGGGTGTGAAGGTGGAAGATGCGCCTTACCTTCCTTATGCAAAGAAAATTTCAGGCTTTAATCATATTCTTGCTCTGGATGCTTTTATAGAGGGAAAAATTACGGTTCAGGATGTAAGTTCCATGCTGGTTGCCGAGATCGCAGCACCTTCTAAAGGAGATTATGTGATCGACCTCTGTGCAGCACCGGGAGGAAAAAGCCTCCATATTGGAGATAAGATGGAAGGCTTTGGAACTGTAGATGCAAGAGATGTCAGTCAGTATAAGGTGGGACTGATCGAAGAAAATATTCACAGAACAGGCTCCATCAATGTACAGGCCAAAGTAAAGGATGCAACGGTTTTTGATGTGGATTCCGAGTGTCAGGCGGATATTGTTCTGGCAGATGTTCCCTGCTCCGGTTATGGCGTAATAGGAAAAAAACCAGAGATAAAATACAGATCAACACCTCAGAAACAGGAAGAACTGGTGATCCTTCAGAGAAACATCCTTGATAAAGCAGCTGAATATGTGAAGCCAAGAGGCGTCCTGATCTTCAGCACATGCACGATCGCAAAGGAAGAAAATGAAGAGAATATGATGTGGTTTATGAATAATCATCCTTTTAAATTAGAAAGTATCGATCCATATATACCGGAAGAACTGAGATCAGAGACAACAGGTCTGGGCTATCTGCAGCTTTTGCCCGGAGTACATGGAACAGACGGATTTTTTATTGCAAGATTCAGAAGGAAGTAAACAGATGACAGATATTAAATCAATGACCATAGATGAGCTGAAAACTTTGATGGAAGAAATAGGAGAAAAACCCTTTCGTGCAAAACAGATCTACAGCTGGCTTCATGAGCATCTGGCAGTATCCTGGGATGAGATGACAAATCTTCCAAAAGGACTGAAACAGAAACTGGCAGATTATCCCATCACAGCACTGGAAACAGTGGATGTTCAGATTTCCAAAATTGATGGTACCAGAAAGTATCTGTTTCGGCTCAGTGATGGAAATATGATCGAAAGTGTGCTTATGAAATACAAGCATGGGAATTCAGTTTGTATTTCCTCACAGGCAGGCTGCCGCATGGGATGCAGGTTTTGTGCATCGACCATAGGCGGTCTGGCCAGAAATCTTCTGCCCTCTGAGATGCTGGATCAGATATATCGGATCCAGGCCTCCACAGGGGAGAGGGTTTCTAATGTAGTAGTTATGGGATCCGGAGAACCACTGGATAATTATGACAATCTTCTGAGGTTTATCCATATTCTTACAGAAGAAGGCGGAATCCATATCAGCCAGAGAAATCTGACAGTTTCTACCTGCGGTCTTGTACCGAAACTGTACGAGCTTGCAGAAGAAAAACTTCAGATGACACTGGCCGTTTCTCTTCATGCCCCAAATGATGAAAAACGCCGGGAACTGATGCCTATTGCGAACAAATATAGTATGGATGAACTGCTGGAAGCCTGCAGGAATTATTTTGAAAAAACAGGACGAAGAATTACTTTTGAGTACAGTCTGGTAGCCGGTGTCAATGACAGTCCGGAAAATGCCCGGGAACTTGCATCACGGCTCAGGGGGCTGAACTGTCATGTAAATCTGATTCCTGTAAATCCGGTTAAAGAGCGTTCTTTTATACGTTCTACACGTCAGGCAGTGGAGAACTTTAAAATAAATCTTGAAAAATGTGGAATTAATGGTACTATTAGAAGAGAAATGGGCAGCGACATAGACGGTGCCTGTGGGCAGCTAAGAAAAAGATATATGGAAAAAACAGAAAGCGAGAAGTGACATGAGGGTATATTCAGCTACGGATGTGGGGCAGAAGCGGAAAATGAACCAGGACTATGTGTTCGTGTCCAAAGATCCGGTAGGAAATCTTCCCAATCTGTTTGTCGTTGCTGATGGAATGGGCGGTCATAACGCGGGAGATTTTGCATCTTCCCATGCAGTTCAGATATTGGTGAACGAGATTCGGAAAGATGCGGATTTCAACCCTGTTAAGGTGATCCGTCATGCCATAGAAACTGCCAACACGGAGATTTTAAGCCGTGCGCAGGAGGAGGAAGACCTCAGAGGAATGGGAACTACTATTGTAGTAGCAACCATTGTGGGACATTATGCATATGTGGCAAATGTAGGGGACAGTCGTCTGTACCTGATACAGGGACAGATACATCAGATCACAAAAGATCATTCTCTGGTGCAGGAAATGGTCCGTATGGGCGAGATTAAGCCGGAAGAAGCGAGAAATCATCCGGACAAAAATATTATCACCAGAGCACTGGGGGCAGAGAGGATCGTTGATATTGATTTCTTTGACCTGAAACTGGAACCGGAAAGTACCATTTTGATGTGTTCGGATGGTCTTAGTAATATGGTGGAGGACAGTAAGATCCAGGAGATCATATTGGATGAAACAAAAGATCTGCCGCAGAAAGGTGAAACGCTTCTGGGAGAAGCGAACCGGAATGGCGGTAAGGATAATATTGCAGTAGTATTAGTAGAACCATTCACAAATGAGGTGGACAAATGTTGAAAGCAGGAATGATCATAGCAGAACGCTATGAAGTTTTAGGGAAAATTGGCACAGGCGGCATGGCTGATGTGTACAAAGCAAAAGATCATAAGCTGAACCGTTTTGTAGCGGTAAAAGTGCTGAAACCGGAATTCAGAGAGGATAAGACTTTTATCCGCAAATTCCGAAGCGAGGCACAGGCAGCAGCCGGACTGACACATCCGAATATTGTCAATGTATTCGATGTAGGCGATGATGAAGGCGTTTATTATATTGTTATGGAGCTGATCGAAGGAATCACTCTGAAAGAATATATTGCCAAAAAAGGAAAACTTTCCATTAAAGAAGCGACCAGTATTGCAATCCAGGTTTCTATGGGACTGGAAGCGGCACATAATCATGGAATTGTCCATCGTGATGTGAAACCGCAGAATATTATTATTTCTACAGACGGAAAGGTAAAAGTAACAGATTTTGGTATTGCAAGAGCTGCGTCATCTAATACGATCAGTTCAAATGTAATGGGATCTGTTCATTACAGCTCTCCGGAACAGGTACGGGGCGGATATAGTGACGAAAAGTCTGATATTTATTCCCTTGGTATCACTTTGTATGAGATGGTAACAGGAAGAGTTCCATTTGACGGTGATACAACAGTTGCCATTGCCATTAAACATCTTCAGGAGGAAATGGTTCCGCCAAGTGTTTATACAGAGAATCTTCCATATAGTCTGGAACAGATTATTTTTAAATGTACCCAGAAGAGTGTAGGGCGCAGATATGAAAAAATGGAAGATGTGATTGCAGACCTGAAGCATTCTCTTATTGATCCCCAGGGTGATTTTGTAAAACACAGCGATGTGGATACAGATGCCAAGACAGTTGTGATCTCCGATGAAGAACTGGGAGAGATCAAACATACCCAGAAAAACCGTTCTGCTCAGAGAAAACCGGAAGTGGCTCAGCTTGAGGATGAAGAGTACGAGACTGATTACGATGACGGTGATGATGAAGAAGAATATCAGCGCAGACGGGCAGCTGCCAGGGAAAGAAAAAAGAAAAAACGCAAATCCCAGAGCAGGATCATTACGATTTTAGGTTTTCTGGTAGGAGCTGTAGTACTTGCCGGCGTTATTTTCTTCGTGGTGAAAAAGACAGGTGTTTTTGATAAAAAAGAAGAAAACGGACAGGTACAGCAGCAGACTGCAGACAACAATAAAGATGCCATGGTAACAGTTCCGGATCTTGTCGGCAAAACAGAGACAGAGGCAAAGGCGCTTATGGACGGCCTTCAGATCGGTACTCAGATGGTAGGCGAGGAAGCGTCTACTCAGGAAAAGGGACGTATCTCATCGCAGGATATTCCGGCAGGAACCCAGGTGGAAGCCTATACTACATTAAGATATTATATCAGTAAAGGCCAGGAAGAAGTCACCATTCCTTCTGTAGAGGGACAGACTGCTTATGCGATCCAGAAATCTCTGGAAGAAAAAGGCCTGAGTATAAACGTTCAGAAAGAATATAGTGAAGATGACGGTACAGATTACCCTGTAGTAGAACCGGGATACGTAATTGCAATCTTTCCGGAAGAAGGCACAGTCGTAAAGGCAGGAGATACGATCACAATGACTGTCAGCCGTGGACTTGACCGCGGGGACAGTGCTCTTGTTCCGGATGTAGTCGGAAAGACAGAAGAGGAGGCAGTAACTCTGCTGGGAAAATGGATGGATATCCAGATCACAAAGGAACAGAGTACAGACGTACCGGAAGGACAGGTTATTTCTCAGAGTTTGGAGGCTGGTGAGGCGGCAGATCCGGATCAGCCGATCAGCCTTGTTATAAGCGGCAGCAGCCAGCCATCTGAATCAGAAGCGGACAGCTCAGCACAAACAGAGAGCGTTTCAAATGCAGCACAGCAGCAGGCAGCTGCAAATGGCGAGGTGTGGAAATGCACACAAAGTCTGAATACTCCTCAGGGATATAATGGAGGAGCGCTTCGTCTGGAACTGATACAGGATAATGCCGGTGTATCACAGGCAACAACCGTATCCGAGGGACAGGCGCTTACCTTCCCGTACAAGCTTGACATCACAGGAGTACCGGGAGTAAGCCAGGGAACTCTTTGTGTTTATGAAATGGTCAATGGAGAATACCAGCAGCTTGGTTCTTATCCTCTTACTTTTGAAAAGGCACAATAACCTATGGAAGGTAAGATCATAAAAGGCATCGCCGGCTTCTATTATGTACATGGAGAAGACGGAGAGGTTTATGAATGCAGAGCAAAGGGAATTTTCCGGAAGGAGAACCAGAAGCCGCTGGTAGGAGATAATGTAGAGATCACAGTGCTGGATCAGGAAAAAAAAGAAGGGAATCTGGTAAAGATACTGCCCAGAAAAAATTCCCTGATCCGTCCGGCTGTGGCCAATGTGGATCAGGCATTTGTGATCTTTGCAATGGAGGATCCGAAACCGAATTTTATGCTTCTTGACAGGTTCCTGATCATGATGGAACAGGCAGGAGTACCTGCTGTGATCTGTTTTAACAAGAAAGATCTGGCAGAAGAAAAAGAAGTCAGAGAACTTTATGATACTTATAAAGGATGTGGATATCAGGTGCTTCTTTCCAGCGCGCTTCATAGCGAAGGAATAGAAGAAATAAGAAGCATTCTGAAAGGAAAGACAACAGTGGTTGCCGGCCCGTCCGGTGTAGGGAAATCATCTTTGACAAATCTTCTTCAGAAGGAAGTCAGGATGGAAACCGGAGAGATCAGCAGAAAATTAAAGCGCGGAAAACATACCACGCGCCATTCACAGGTAATTCCCATAGGGGAACACACATATCTTATGGATACGCCGGGATTTTCTTCTCTGTATCTTACAGATATGGAAGAACAGGAGCTTAAAGATTATTTTCCGGAATTTCGGAAATATGATGGACAGTGCCGGTTTTTGGGATGCCGACATATCCATGAGCCGGGATGTCGGGTAAAAGAAGCTCTTGAAGCTGAAGAAATCAGCAGATTAAGATATGAAGATTACTTGAGTTTATATGAAGAATTGAAAGAGAAAAGGAGATATTAATCACATGGACTATCATTTATGTCCCTCGATTTTGTCAGCAGATTTTAATCGACTGGGCCAGCAGATACAGACTTTGGAGAATGAAGGAGTTAAATGGCTTCATATTGATGTAATGGATGGGGATTTTGTTCCAAGCATTTCATTTGGAATGCCGGTGATCCGTTCTATCAGAAAAGAATCCAACATGTTTTTTGATGTACATCTTATGGTGTCTGCTCCGGAACGCTATATTCAGGATTTTGTAGATTGCGGCGCAGATTCTATTACAGTACATGCGGAAGCATGTGAAGATCTGGAACGTGCCATTGAACTGATCCGTGATGCAGGAGTGAAGGTTGGCATTTCCATTAAGCCGGCAACTCCGGTTAATGATATCAGTCATCTGCTTGATGATGTAGATATGGTGCTGGTCATGACAGTTCAGCCGGGATTCGGAGGACAGAAGTACATTGATGATTGTACAGAGAAGATTTGTGAGCTCCGTGAGCTGATCGAAAAAGAAGATTTGGATGTAGACATTCAGGTTGACGGCGGAATCAATGATGAGACCATGGAGACCGTTATGAGAGCAGGAGCAAATCTTCTGGTTGCAGGTTCTTATGTGTTCAATGGAGATCTTAAATCTAATGTGCGGAACATTAAGAAGAGAATGGAACATATTCAAGAGGATATTCAGTGAAACATATGAAAAATGCAGTTATTGTAAGCGGGGGCAATATCGATACAGATTTTGCCCTCGATTTTTTGAAAAAAAATACAACAGAAGACACCTGGAGGATTGCTGCAGACAGAGGTCTGGAATTTTTTAGAAATACTGGTTTAATTCCAGATGCAGCCATAGGAGATTTTGACAGCCTTTCTTCAGAAGGAATGGAATATCTGAAAATGCTTTCGGATACGGAAATCATAAGACTGAAGCCGGAGAAAGATGATTCTGATACTCAGTCTGCGGTGTGCTTTGCCATGGACAGAGGCGCCGAACAGATTTTTGTGCTGGGAGCAACAGGAAAAAGGATCGATCATCTGCTTGCCAATTTTGGCCTTCTGGTATTAGGTGCGGAAAGAGGAACAGAGATTATTCTGGCAGATCCATGGAACTATATGAAATTGGTCAAAAGCGGAACTATACTGAAAAAATCAGAGCAGTTCGGCAAATATGTGTCCTTTTTTTCGCTGAACGGGGATGTGCCGGGACTGACTTTAAAAGGCTTTAAATATCCTTTGGACCGTCATTATCTGACCGCCTCAGACAGTGGACTGACTGTAAGTAATGAGATTGCCCAGGAAGAAGCCAGCATAGAATTCGATAAAGGGATCCTTTTGATGCTTATGACAAAAGACTGATAGAAAAGAATGGCTGTTTCAGACGAATAAAAAAGAATTTTAAGCTGAAATGGAAGCTGAATATTCACAAAGCCGAAATGGTATGGTACAATATAAGATACTGTATTAAGAGCAGATTTATGCCTGTTCAAGATGCAGGACATATTGCAGATAAAAGAAACCACAGGATTTATAGGAGGAAATAGAGAAAATGAAGCTTGGTATCGTAGGACTGCCGAATGTGGGCAAGAGTACACTTTTTAATTCTTTGACAAAAGCGGGAGCAGAGTCCGCAAACTATCCTTTCTGTACCATTGACCCGAATGTGGGAATTGTTACAGTACCGGATGAGAGACTGAATCTCCTGGGAGAGTTTTATCATTCAAAAAAGGTGACTCCCGCAGTGATCGAGTTTGTAGATATTGCCGGACTTGTAAAAGGAGCATCAAAGGGTGAAGGTCTGGGAAACCAGTTTCTTGCCAATATCCGTGAGGTGGATGCAATTGTTCATGTAGTGCGCTGCTTTGAAGATCCTAATGTGATCCATGTAGATGGAAGTATTGATCCTCTTCGTGATATCGAGACGATCAATCTGGAGCTTGTATTTTCTGATCTGGAAATCCTGGAGAGAAGGATCGCCAAGGTGACAAAGACTGCCAGAATGGATAAAGAAGCTGCAAAAGAACTTGAGTTCCTCCAGAAAGTAAAGGCACATCTGGAAGAGGGAAAAATGGCCATCACCATGGAAATGGAAACAGAGGATGAAGAAGCATGGATGGGAACTTATAATCTTCTTACCTGGAAACCGGTGATCTATGCAGCTAATGTAGCGGAAGATGAACTTGCAGATGATGCAGCATCCAATCCTCATGTACAGGCTGTGAAGGAATATGCCGGCCAGCAGAAAAGTGAGGTTTTTGTAATCTGTGCAGAGATTGAGGAGGAAATCTCCCAGCTGGATGATGATGAGAAAAAAATGTTTCTGGAAGACCTGGGACTGACAGAATCCGGTCTTGAGAAGCTTGTGCGTGCAAGCTACAGTCTTCTTGGGCTTATGAGCTTCCTCACTTCAGGAGAAGATGAAACAAGAGCCTGGACCATTAAGATTGGTACAAAGGCTCCTCAGGCAGCAGGAAAGATCCATACGGATTTTGAACGTGGATTTATTAAGGCTGAGGTTGTAAATTATAAAGATCTCCTGGACTGCGGATCTTATGCAGGTGCTAGAGAAAAAGGTCTTGTACGAATGGAAGGTAAGGAATATGTGGTTCAGGACGGCGATGTGATCCTGTTCCGTTTCAATGTATGATAAAGGTGTTTTTATGAATACATCAATTCGATTTCCAAATCTGGATATAGATTTCAGATATGTGGGCCGTTCCGTCTCTCTTTTTGGAATTGAGATTACTTTTTATGGAATGCTGATCACGCTGGGAATGCTGACAGCACTGGTTTATATGATCCTTCATGCAAAAAGAAAAAAAGAGGATCCAAACCTGTGTCTGGAAATGATGATTCCTTCTCTGATCGGAGGTGTGATCGGAGCACGGCTCCTGTATATAATGCTTCACTGGGAACTGTTTGCAGGAAAAACAATTTCGCAATTTCTGGATATTACCAGTGGTGGAATGAGTTTTTTGGGAGGACTTCTGGGCGGAATGCTTTTTGGGGCAGTTTACTGCCATATCCGCAAAGTTTCCTTTATGCGGCTGGCAGATACTGCCAGTATGGGACTTCTGATCACGCAGATAATAGGAATATGGGGAAACTTCTTTAACCGGGAATCTTTTGGCGAATATACAGATACCTTGTTTGCAATGCAGATTCCTGCCGCTGCTGTAGATAAAAGCCAGATCACCTCTCTGATGCAGTCGCATCTGGCAGAGGCAGAGGGGATCTCATATATTCAGGTTCATCCGTTGTTTCTTTATGAAAGTTTGTGGTTCCTGCTTTTATTTGTGGTTCTGCTTTCTTATACCCGCAGAAAAAAATATGCAGGAGAGATTCTTCTCAGATATCTGGCAGGATATTTTCTTGGAGCTGCTGTGATGGAATGGCTCAGCCCTGCCGGATTTATGATTCCGAAAACAGAGATACCTGTACTGCCGACAGTATATATATTTACAGCAGTGATTCTATGGATTACCGCAGCTGTTCGCAGGAGTCTTTCGAAAAAACGGGAGAAATACAGAAGGCGAAGAAAAGAGGACTATGAATCCGGTGACAAAAGGTCAGGATTGAATTATGATGAAATCCATACCTATGAAGATGTTTCTCATGAATTTCTGGGGACAGATCTGCCTGACAGAAAGGACAAGACCGAAGAAAACGAGGGTTCTGAACATGCAGAAACAGATGAGAAAACTGAAAAAGAAATGGAATCCGGAACAGATGGAGGAAAGAAAAAGGAGCAGCAGGAAGAAGCTAAAGAGGAAGATACACCGCTGCCGCAGGAAGCTCAATGGGATGATACAGAATCGGGAGGATCTTCCCAAGTGTCTGAAGATGAGCAGAAAGCTTGATGAATTAATAGAAAAAACAGAAATAATATAAGGACGCAGGGGAAATTTGCAGCATCAGGCCGCAGGTTTCCCTTGTTTGTTTTTAATCCTGAACGAAAAAACCTGAGATTCCCACTTGTATTTTCCACATAAATAGGGTAGAATGGTTGCATAAGTGGTAGAAAGTGGTGAAAAGTGGTAGCGAATGGAAGGAACATGGCAGACCTGTCCATTTCTGCTGAAAAGTACGAAGGGGAGAATCGTACTTTCCGAGAGTAGGTGAGTTACATGTTCATGGGAGAATACAACCATACAATTGATGCGAAGGGGCGTCTGATCATTCCTGCTAAATTCAGGGAACTTCTGGGAGAGGAGTTTGTACTGACAAAGGGACTGGATGGTTGTCTTTCAGTTTATCCTATGGATGAATGGAAAGCCTTTGAAGAAAAGCTCAGAGCCTTACCACTTACAAGTAAAGAAGCAAGAACCTTCTCACGTTTCTTTGTTGCGGGAGCGACTATGTGTGAACTGGACAAGCAGGGGAGAATTCTTGTGCCTCAGGCACTTCGGGAATTTGCTGGTCTGGAAAAAGAAGTAGTCATTACCGGCAATCTGAATAAGGTTGAAATATGGAGCAGAGAAAAGTGGAGCGAAAACTGCTGTTATGATGATATGGAAAGCATTGCAGAAGGCATGCAGAAAATGGGTATCATTATTTAAGCATTACGCTGGAAAGAAATCCAACACAGGAGACGGATATGGAATTTAAACACAAATCTGTATTACTGGAAGAAACCATCGAGGGTTTAAGGGTAAAACCTGACGGAATCTACGTGGATGGAACTCTGGGAGGTGCAGGGCATGCCTCTGAGGTGTGCCGGAGACTTTCTGCCAAGGGGAGATTTATTGGCATAGATCAGGACCAGGATGCAATAGTTGCTGCGAGTGAAAGGTTGGCTGCCTATAAAGACAGGGTGACGATCATTCGCAGCAATTATTGTTACATGGTAGATGAATTGAAGAACCTTGGTATCCATCAGGTAGACGGAATAGTGCTGGATCTGGGAGTTTCCTCCTATCAGCTTGACAATGAAGAGCGCGGCTTCACTTATAGGGCAGACGCGCCTCTTGACATGCGCATGGATCAGAGACAGAGCAGAACAGCGGCAGACATCATCAATGGTTACGAAGAAAAAGAACTGTACCGTATCATTCGTGATTACGGTGAAGATAAATTTGCAAAGAATATTGCGAAACATATTGTTGCGGCAAGACAGGAAAAACCTGTACGCACAACAGGAGAACTGACAGAGATCATACGTCGTGCCATACCTATGAAGATACAGGCTGCAGGTGGTCATCCTGCAAAAAGGACGTTTCAGGCTGTCCGCATTGAGCTGAACCGGGAACTGGATGTTCTTCGGGAATCTCTGGACGGGATGATCGATATGCTGGGCGACGGAGGGCGCATCTGTGTGATCACATTCCATTCGCTGGAAGACAGGATCGTAAAGACGATTTTCCGTAAAAACGAAAATCCCTGTACCTGTCCGCCTGATTTTCCTGTATGTGTCTGCGGAAAGAAGTCAAAAGGAAAGGTGATCACACGAAAACCGATCCTGCCCGGAGAACAGGAACTGGAAGAGAATTCCAGATCCAAAAGTGCAAAACTGCGTATTTTTGAGCGCAGGCTGCAGCAGTAGGCAATGGTTTTGAAAGTGAAAGAAAGTTAGTGATAGATGATGGACAGGACAAACAGAGCAGTGACAGACAGAAGAAGCAGAGAAAATGCCAGAAGCATTCAGAATGTGTATGTAGATGGAAATGCTGTAAGAAGACTGCAGGAAATTCCTGACAGAAGATATTCTTCCGGGAGACCTGCACAGAACAAAAAAAGAAAAAGTTCTCGGAGTGCAGCTTCTGCAAAAGCGTCAGGTCGTGCAAGAGAGGTCAGCAGAACAACGCAGAGAAACCGCAGAAAGGCAATGAGCATGGGGCGGGGATACGTTGTATTTCTTACAGTGGTCTCAGTTGCAGTCCTGTTTTTCTGTGTATATTACCTTCAGCTAAGGGCAGATGTTACCGGCCGGATCAAAACAGTAGCAGCTCTTGAAACAGAGTTAAGTGAGCTTCGGGAAGAAAATGATGCCTATGAAAGTCAGGTGAATTCTGATGTGGACCTGAACAGGATCAAGAAGATCGCCATCGGCCGTCTGGGGATGAATTATCCCCGGGATGATCAGAAGAAAACCTACAGTATGTCTAACAACAGTTATGTAAGACAGTATCAGGATATTCCCCGCAGTAAGTAAGAGGTGAGAATTTGGGAAACAGCAGGAGGAGAAAAAAGCCACAGCGTAAAATAAATCATCAGATGAGAGGAAAGCTGGCAGGACTGTTTGGTGCAGTGCTGCTGGCTTTAGTTTGTTTGTTGGGAAGGATTACATATATCAATGCCACCAGCGGAAATAAATATAAAAAACAGGTTCTGACTCAGGCTCAGCAGAAATATGCTAGTAATGTTCTTCCGGCAAAACGCGGAAATATTTATGACAGGAACGGAAATATCCTTGCGACCAGCAATAAAGTATACAATGTGATACTGGATTGTAAAACGGTAAACTCTGATGAAGATTATGCGGAACCTACCATCAGAGCTCTGAACAAGATACTGGGAGTAGAAGAGGAGAAAGTCCGCTCCCTTCTTTCTGATGAAAAAACAAGCAGCAGCCAGTATCAGATTCTTATAAAAAAGCTTTCTATGGATGATAAAAAGGAATTTGAGAAATATTGTACTGTGGACGAGGACAGTGATCTTTCAGAATCAGAAATAAAAGAACGTTCTAATGTAAAAGGCGTATGGTTTGAGGAGGATTATCTCAGAAGCTATCCATTTAACAGTCTTGCCTGTGATGCGATTGGTTTTACACTTGCCAGAGATGTTGCAGATGTGGGGCTGGAAAGTTATTACAACAGTACACTTATGGGGGCTGACGGCCGTCAGTACGGATACTTTAACAGTGATTCGGATGTGGAACAGACTATTATAGAGCCTGTTGACGGCAAAAGCATCGTGACTACCATAGATGTGGGAATGCAGCAGATCGTTGAAAAATATGTAAACGGATTTAAGAAAAAAATGGGAGCCAAGGATATCGGCGTTATCATAGAAGATCCAAATACAGGAGAAATTCTTGCTATGGATGCCGGTGACCGTTACGATCTGAATAATCCTAGGGATCTTTCCAGCATTTATTCTGAGGAAGAGATCAAGGCGATGAATGATACGGAAACAGTGCAGGCGCTGAATGATATGTGGAATAACTTCTGTGTCACAGATGCCTATGAGCCGGGATCGGTAATCAAACCCATTGTTGTAGCAGGTGCACTTGAAAAAGGCGGTATTTCTGAAACAGATACCTTTTTGTGCGATGGAGGAGAGGCTTTTGGAGCCAATGGAGATCCGTTTATCAAATGTGCAGTATATCCGGATGCTCACGGGGAACAGGATCTGACACATGTGATCGCCAATTCATGCAATGACGGTATGATGGCGATTGCAGCGGCGATGGGTGCGGATGAATTTATTAAAGCACAGAGTCTTTTTAACTTTGGCAGCCGCACCGGTATTGACCTTCCGAATGAAGGATACGGTATTATTCATACGGCAGAGACAATGGGGGCAACGGAACTTGCCTGTTCAGCTTTTGGACAGGGAATTACCTGTACGATGATCCAGGAAATTAATGCGATGTGTTCTGTTATCAACGGAGGTTACTACTATCAGCCTCATCTGGTAAAAGAAATCCAGGATGGAAGCGGAAGTACGGTGAAAACTATTGATCCGATTCTTTTAAAGCAGACGATTTCCTCAGATATATCTGCAGATATTCGGTCTTATATGGCAGCCAGTGTTACGGAAGGTACCAGCCGTACGTCAAAAGTTCAGGGATACAGTTCCGGCGGAAAGACAGGTACAGCAGAGAAGCTTCCCCGAGGAAATGGCAAATATCTGGTTTCCTTTATTACGTTTGCTCCGGTGGAGGAGCCGCAGCTTGTACTGTATGTGGTAGTTGACGAACCAAATGCAGAAAACCAGGCAGACAGTAAATATCCTCAGTATATTGCCCAGGGTATTCTGTCGGAACTTCTTCCTTATATGAATATTGAGCCGGATGAGGCCGAAAATGGAGCTGTTCCGGAAACAGAGCTGTGGGAAGGCTTTGAGGGAGTGCTGGAGGATATTTCCGGAGGAAGCGTGGATGAGGCCGGAAATCTTGTAGATGCAGAAGGCAACCTTATTGATATGGAAGGCAACCGGGTAGATGAGGAAGGATACCTTCTTAATGAAGAGGGCCAGAGAAAAGTTGACGAAAACGGTGAGTACATCAAATCCCAGAATATGGAAACTTTTTCCGGAGAAACGCTTCCTTCTGCAGAAAGCGGTGAGTCAGTTGGGGATGCAGTATCTAATCCGGCAGCGCCGGCGCCGCCGGAAAGTGATGAAGATCCGGTAGACGGAAATAATATGGAAAGCGAAGGGCTTACCAATGAAGAGGCAGGGCTGGAATAAAAATTTCGGATTCCTGTCATAGAAAGGACATACCCTGCAGAGAAACATCATATATTTTTATGATGATCTCTGTGGGGCTTTTTTATGAAAAAAAATATGACATTCCATAAAAAGAAAGTATGGGTAGTCTTTCTTATGTGTGCAGGGATGCTTGTGGGACTTATGGGGAGATTAGTGTGGCTGATGGGCTTTCGTTCTGATCATTATTATGAAAAGGCAGAGGAACTGCATGAGAGGGAACGGGATATCAAGGCGGCCAGAGGAAGGATCCTGGATGCAAATGGAAAAGTGCTGGCAGATAACAAAACGGTCTGTACTGTATCAGTAATTCACAGCCAGGTAAAAGATCCGGAGAAAGTGATACGACTGCTTTCGGCAGAGCTGGGTATATCGGAAGAGAATATAAGAAAAAAGGTGGAAAAAATATCTTCTATTGAAAGAATCAGAACAAATGTAGACAAAGAGACAGGAGATATCATACGAAGAGCAGGTCTGGAAGGGGTGAAGGTAGATGAAGATTATAAAAGATATTATCCATATGATACACTGGCATCCAGAGTTCTGGGATTTACAGGAGGAGACAATCAGGGAATTATCGGACTGGAAGTAGAATATGAGGATGTTTTAAGGGGCACTCCGGGAAAAATACTGACTACTACAGACGCAAGAGGAGTAGAAATCGATGAAATAGGGGAAAGCCGGGTGGAACCGGAAAAAGGAGATGATCTCAGACTAAGCCTGGATATCAGTATTCAGGAATTTGTTCAGCAGGCGGCTCTGAAAGTAATGGAAGAAAAACAGGCGGAAAGAGTGTCTGTTCTCCTGATGAATCCTCAGAATGGAGAAATCTATGCATGTGTCAATGTGCCGGAATTTAATCTGAACGATCCTTTTGTTCTGAATACAGGAGAAGACGTTTCTTCTATGAGTACTCAGAAAGCTCAGGAAATGCTGAATCAGATGTGGAGAAACCCCTGTCTGAACGATACCTATGAGCCTGGGTCTACATTTAAGATCATTACAATGGCAGCAGGGCTTCAGGAGGGAGTGGTTTCTCTGGAAGATCATTTTTACTGCCCGGGATATAAGCTGGTTGATGACAGAAGAATCCACTGCGCAAATCGAAGAGGACATGGATCCCAGAATTTTGTAGAAGGAGCTCAGAATTCCTGCAATCCTGTTTTTATTGAAGTAGGACTCAGGCTGGGAGTGCAAAAATATTATCAGTATTTCCGGCAGTTTGGGCTGATGGAAAAAACAGGGATCGATCTTCCGGGAGAGGCAGGAACGATCATGCATAAAATGGAGAATATGGGAAATGTAGAGCTTGCTACAGTAGCCTTCGGACAGTCTTTTCAGATTACTCCCATCCAGCTTGCTGCAACGGTCAGCTCTTTGATCAATGGAGGCAACAGGGTTACCCCTCATTTTGGAGTGGCTGTTCAGAGCGAAGACGGAAATTCTGTAAAGGAGCTTTCATATTCTTCTAAAACCGGAATCGTATCCGAAGACGTTTCAAAAAAGGTAAGAGATATTCTGGAAACGGTGGTTTCTCAGGGCTCCGGACGAAATGCAGCGGTGCCTGGATATTCTATTGGAGGGAAAACAGCTACATCCCAGACACTTCCAAGAAGTGCCAACAGATATATTTCATCCTTTCTTGGATTTGCGCCGGCAGATGAGCCAAGGGTGCTGGCACTGTGTATTATCCATGATCCAAAAGGTATCTACTATGGAGGGACTATTGCGGCTCCGGTAGTCAGGAGTATCTTTGAAA
>NZ_CABVDF010000037.1:0-18490 GCF_902497045.1 uncultured Blautia sp.
AACCGCGAAAAAAAGGGCTTTTTCCTCTTCCTTTCTGTATTTTCTTTTACAGAAGTTCATACACTATGCTATAATATTTCCGATTACGTCGTATGTATACGAGAAAGAGAGGAAAAGAGTGGAAAAACAAATTATTCAAGTAGAAGATAAGGTACCTGTAAAGCTTTTGATCCCTTTAAGCATCCAGCATATGTTTGCCATGTTCGGAGCCTCTGTTCTGGTTCCCTTTATGTTTGGCATCAATCCTGCCATTGTGCTTCTTATGAATGGTATCGGAACACTTCTGTTTATTCTTATTACAAAGGGAAAGGCGCCTGCCTATCTGGGATCCAGTTTTGCATTTCTGTCCCCGGGGCTTCTGGTTGCATCCAAATTCGGTTATGAATATGCGTTGGGCGGTTTTGTAGTACTTGGCATTGCCGGCATGGGCGTAGCTCTGATTATCCGCAAATGCGGAACAAACTGGATTGATATTGTACTGCCTGCCGCAGCAATGGGACCTGTCGTTGCCCTGATCGGTCTGGAGCTTGCCGGAAGCGCAGCCAGCACTGCAGGACTTTTAGACGAAACAGTAGACATGAAAAATGTAATTGTCTTTCTGGTAACTCTCGGTGTAGCCGTATTCGGTCAGATCCTGTTCCGGGGATTTCTTTCTGTCATCCCTATTCTGATCGCTATCATCGCCGGCTACGCTGCTGCAGGTTTTTGCGGAATCCTGGATTTTCAGGCGGTAAAAGAAGCTTCTTTCTTTGCCCTTCCCAACTTTCAGACTCCGCGTTTTCATGTTGAAGCGATCCTTACCATACTTCCGGCACTGCTTCTGGTAACCTCCGAGCATATCGGACATCAGATCGTAACCGGAAAGATTGTAGGCAAGGACCTTCTGAAGGAACCCGGTCTGCACCGTTCCCTTTTTGCCGATTTCTTCTCCACTACTCTCTCCGGTCTGGTAGGCTCCGTCCCTACTACTACTTACGGAGAAAACATTGGAGTTATGGCAATGACAAAGGTTTACAGTGTACAGGTAATCGGAGGAGCCGCTGTTCTTTCAATCTGCTGTTCCTTTATGGGCAAGCTTGCTGCTCTGATCAATACCATTCCCGGACCTGTGATTGGGGGAATTTCTTTCTTATTATATGGTATGATCGGCACTTCCGGTCTGAGAATGCTGGTAGACAATCATGTTGACTATGGTAAATCCCGTAATCTTGCACTGACTTCTGTTGTATTTATTGTAGGTCTTTCCGGTATCGCACTGAATCTTGGAAATGTAAAGCTTACGGGCATGGTTCTGGCATGTGTGGTTGCTATGATCCTTAGCCTTGTATTTTATGTACTTGATAAACTTCATCTTACAAACGATCAATAAAAAGTTTTAAGGCGGTAATGTTATGAGTTTCACTGCAAAAGTAAAGAAAAAATTAAAGAACGGCACCTGGTATCCTTTTTATAACACTTTTTACGAAAAAATACCTGTTGATAAAAAGGAAATCCTGATCGTTTCCAGAAGCGGGCTTGCCCTGGAAAGTAATATCCTGGCTATTTTAAAAGAGCTTTCTTCCCCGGAATATCAGGGATTCCGTAAAATACTGGCAGTACAAAAGGATAAAAAAGAACAGATCAAAAAGAAGCTGGAACGATACGGTATCAAGATAGATGGTTTTGTCCATACCTCAATGCCATCTTATTATCATCATCTGGCAAAAGCCGGCTGGCTGATCAATGATACTACCTTTCCGGGACGCTATATAAAAAAAGAGGGACAGACCATACTAAACGTATGGCATGGAACACCTCTGAAAAGAATGGCTCAGGATAACGAAGAAGAACGCTATGATGCAGGAAACGTCATGCGTAATCTTCTTCAGTCAGATTATCTGGTATTCCCTAACCTGTATATGGAAGAAAAAATGGCCGGAGCCACTAATCTGACAGAACTTTATCAGGGAACCATCCTTCATGAGGGATATCCCCGAAACTGTATTTTTTTTCATCCGGAAAAAGGCGCCCTGCTGAAAGAGAAACTGGGCTATTCCGGTATCCAGTTAAGCGTTTATATGCCTACTTTCCGCGGAAAGACCGATGCCGTAGAAAAGGACTCCTACGTTGCTCTTGTTAAGGATTATCTCAGACGTATGGATCAGCAGCTGACCGATCAGCAGATTCTTCTGGTAAAGCTCCATCCACTTGTTCAGAGCCAGCTGGATACGGATTCCTATCAGCATATCCGTCCTTTCCCGACGGAATATGACACTTATGAAATCCTGAATGCCTGTGATGTACTTATCACTGATTACTCCAGTGTTATGTATGACTTTGCTGTTACTGGCAGAAGGATCCTGCTGTTTGCCTATGATATGGAAGATTACCAGGGACATCGCGGAATGTACGAGGATATTTCTGCCTATCCGTTCCCGATTCTGCGTACTCCGGAAGAGCTTACTGCCGAACTGAAAAAAGACTCCGGTCACCCGGACGATGATTTTCTCCGGAAATATGCCACATTTGAACAGGCAAATGCCACCAGGGATATCTGCCGTCATGTCCTTTTAGAAGAAAAGATCTGTCAGGAAGCAGCCATGCCCGGTACCAAAAAGAAAAGAGTCCTCCTGTATGCAGGAAGTCTTCAGCCTAATGGAATCACAACTGCTTTTTACAGTCTGGTACGTAATCTGGATCCCGAGAAATGTGACTACTATATTTCGTACCGTTCTATTTCTCTCAAAGAGGATCCGAAACGGCTTCAAAGTGTCCCGGAGGGCTATCATTTCTACCCTCTGGCAACAGAAATGAATCTTGATGTGATAACTGCCATCGCACAGCTTATTTACCTGAGATTCGGCATCACTGCTTTCGGCATCGGAAAACGTCTGGATAAAGCTTATCGGAGAGAATGGAAAAAGCATTTCGGCTGTGTTTCCTTTGACCATGTAGTGCACTATGACGGCTATGAGAATTATATGATCGCTCTTCTGGAAAAGGCGCCCTGTACCCGCACTATCTGGGCGCACAATGATATGGAAAAATGGGTCGCTGAAAAACATAATCCAAGCTTTTACCTTCTGCAAAAAGCATATGCATCTTATGACCATGTAGTTCCCGTAGGAGAAGATGTCCGCGCCTCTGCCGACCATATCGGAGGCCATCCGGAAAAAGTACGTGTTATTTCCAATATCATGGACTACAAAAGGATCCAAAATCTTGGACAGCTTCCTGTTTCCTTTGATCCGGAAACGGAATCCACCGTTCCCTTAAGCAGGCTTATGGAGGTTCTTGAAGGCAATGACCTGAAATTCATCAATGTAGGTCGTTTTTCTTCTGAAAAAGGGCATGAACGTCTGATCCGTGCTTTTACACGGTTCTGGAAAGAACATCCTGATACCTGGCTGATCATTATGGGAAGCCGAGGAGATCTCTACGAACATACCTGTAAGCTTGCAGAATCAGCGGCAAGCAGCAGCCATATTATCCTTATTAAATATATGAGCAATCCCATGCCTGTAGTCAGATCCTGCGACCTTTTCCTTCTGTCTTCCTTCTATGAAGGACAGGTTCTGGTAGTTCCCGAAGCAGATATTCTGGGAGTTCCTGCAGCTGCCTGTGACGTAAACGGAGCAAGAGCCTTTATCCAGAAGTACGGCGGCACTCTTCTGCCAAACAGCGAAGACGGACTGGTACAGGGAATGGAAATGTTCCTTCGCGGAGAGATCCATACGATGAATGTAGATTATGAAAAAAGAAATCAGGAAATACTGCAGAAATGCGAAGAACTTTTTCAGGAATAATGCAAGGAGGATCTTATCATGAATTCCTATAATCAGAAATTTATTTCCGAATATCCCCTTGAGGTTTACCCTACCGGAGAAATTGCCGGTTTTCCTGTCAGTCCGGGAATGTTTGACCTGAACGGCGCCACACCGCTTCAAAATGGAGTGAATTTTACCATCCATACCTGCGGCGGAACAGCCTGTGAACTTCTTCTGTTCCACAATGCGGAGGAAAAGCCCTTTGCCGTTCTTCCTTTTCCCGAAGCCTACAAGATCGGCGATGTATATTCCATGATCGTTTATGGCCTGGATATCCGGGATTTCGAATATGCCTACCGTGTGGACGGTCCCTGGGATCCGAACAAAGGACTGCTTTTTGACAAAAAAAATATCCTTCTGGATCCTTATGCCAAGGCTGTTTCCGGACAGAGGATCTGGGGAACCCACTGGGAGCCCACCTACCATGCCCGGGTGGTAAAGGATTCCTTTAACTGGGGAGACATGCCTCAGTCAAAAAAAGAACTCAGTGATCTTATTATTTATGAGCTTCATGTAAGAGGATTTACAGAACACGCTTCCTCCGGTGTAAAAAACCGCGGAACCTTTGCCGGACTGATGGAAAAGATCCCTTATCTGAAAGAGCTTGGCGTCAATGCGGTTGAACTGATGCCTATCTTTGAGTTTGACGAAACTATGAATGCCCGGGAAGTAAACGGCAATCGTCTTCTGGAATACTGGGGCTATAACACAGTCAGCTTTTTTGCCCCCAATACCAGCTACACCTCCGTCAACGAATATAACCGTGAGGGAACGGAACTGAAGACCCTTATCAAATCCCTTCATGACAATGGTATCGAAGTAATCCTGGATGTGGTATTTAACCATACTGCCGAGGGAAACGAACTTGGAAGAACCTTCTGCTTCAAAGGCTTTGACAACAATATTTATTACATGCTGACTCCTGATGGAAATTACTACAATTTCAGCGGCTGTGGGAATACACTGAACTGCAACCATCCTGTGGTCCAACAGATGATCCTGGAATGCCTTCGATACTGGACGGTAAATTACCGGGTAGACGGGTTCCGTTTTGACCTAGCAAGTATCCTTGGCCGAAATGAGGATGGTTCTCCTATGAACAATCCCCCTCTTCTCCGTACGCTTGCTTCTGACCCTCTTCTGCGCAATGTCAAGCTGATCGCAGAAGCCTGGGATGCCGTCGGCATGTATCAGGTGGGAAGCTTTCCTGCAAGCGGACGCTGGGCAGAATGGAACGGACGGTACCGTGATTCTCTCAGAGGTTTTCTGAAAGGCGACTGCTGGCAGTCCTGGGACGCTGCATGGAGTATCTCCGGATCCGGAGATCTTTACGGCGGCTATTATGATAATCCTAAAGGGAATTATGCCGGTTATAATTCCTGTGTCAATTTCCTTACCTGTCACGACGGTTTTACCATGTATGATCTCTATGCCTATAATGACAAACATAATGAAATGAACGGCTGGGACAATACTGACGGCGCCAACGACAACCGCAGCTGGAACTGCGGCGCCGAAGGAGAAACCGACGATCCGGAAGTACTGAAGCTGCGTTACCGAATGATCCGCAACGCCTGTGCAGTTCTTCTGTGCAGCCGTGGCACTCCTATGTTCCTTGCCGGAGATGAATTCGGAAATACAAAATTCGGAAACAACAACAGCTATTGTCAGGATAATGAAGTATCCTGGCTGGACTGGAGTCTTCTGGAAAAAAATAAAGATCTTTTTGAATTCTTCAAATTCATGATCGCCTATAGAAAAGAACATCTTGTGATACGCAAAAAACTGCCTGATGCTGTCTGCGGTATGGATCCGCTGCACACTCACAATACCAATGCAGAAGATGTCACGATTCCCAGAGATGCCCGTACCTTTACTGTCAGCTTCGCCGGCTATGACAAAGAAAAAGGAAGAGACGATCTGGTCTGTATCTGCGTAAATACCTACTGGGAAGATGTAACAGTTACTCTCCCTGATCTTCGAAAACGAGGTGCATGGTATTTAAGTGTCAATACCTATGGTGACGGACAGGGAAGATATTTCTATCCTCAGGGACAGGAAACCAGGATTACAGGTGACTTTATCATGCGTCCACGAACTGTCTGTATTTTTACAGGAAGATCTTATTAAAAAGATAAAAGCAGGGCTCTGTCTCTCATTTCAGAAACAGAACCCTGCTTTATTTCTTCTTATTTTATCTTTTACCAGATTTTTGAATCAACTGCCGCTCTTTCGATCTCCAGACCTTTCATGTATCTTTCCATAAATACATTAAAGCCTTCTACTCCTGCCGGATCCGGATCCAGGGTGCTGCCTTCGTTTCCTGCAAACACTTTATTATCCAGATAATCCGCAAGTTCTTCTCCATCTTCTTTGTTAATCAGATAGGAAGCCAGAAGTGCAATACCCCATGCGCCGCCTTCACCTGCAGTCTCCATTACAGAAACCGGTGCGTTTACTGCATCGGCAAGGATCTGCTGGCCTACACCCTTTGTCTTAAAGAGTCCGCCGTGTCCCAGAAGTCTGTCAATCTTTACCTGTTCTTTTTCCAGAAGAAGGTTCAGACCCACTCTCATAGCGCCAAGACAGGTATACAGATTCGTTCTCATAAAGTTTGCAAGTGTAAATCTGCTTTCAGGGGAACGTACAAAAAGAGGACGTCCTTCTTCAAAGCCAGTCATATGCTCTCCGGAGAAGTAGCAGTAAGACAAAAGTCCGCCGCAGTCTGCATCACCTTCCATAGCTTTGTTGTAAAGGGTGCCGAAAAGCTTGTTCATATCCACTTCCATTCCCATTGCCTCTGTAAATTCCTTAAATACATTCACCCATGCATTCAAGTCAGAAGTACAGTTATTGGAATGAGCCATAGCAACCAGATCGCCTGCCGGAGTGGTAACCATATCGATCTCTTTATATGGTCTGGACAGCTCTTTTTCCAGAACGATCATGGCAAATACAGAAGTACCGGCAGAAACATTACCTGTTCTCTGTCTTACGCTGTTTGTTGCCACCATTCCGGTTCCTGCATCGCCTTCCGGCGGACACATAGGAATACCTGCCTGAAGTTTTCCGGACGGGTCAAGAAGTTTTGCTCCGGCTTCTGTAAGAATTCCTGCTTCCTCTCCTGCAACTTTAACTTCCGGCATGATGTCACGAAGTTTCCATGAGAATCCATAAGGCTCCACAAGCTTATCAAACTTCTGTACCATTTCTTCATTGTAATCTTTTGTTTCCGGATCAACAGGGAACATACCTGCTGCATCGCCGATACCCTGGATACGTCTGCCTGTCAGCTGCCAGTGTACATATGCTTCCAGAGTACACATAAAATCAATATCCTTCACATGCTCTTCCTTATTCAGGATTGCCTGATAAAGATGGGCAATACTCCATCTCTGCGGAATATTATACTGGAACAGTTCCATCAGTTCCTCAGAAGCCTGTGCAGTGATATTATTTCTCCAGGTACGGAAAGGAACCAGAAGCTCTCCTTCCTTATTAAATGGCATATAGCCGTGCATCATGGCACTGACGCCAAGAGCGCCTACGCTTGTCAGGTCTACGCCGTATTTTTCCTTTACATCCTCTGCAAGAGCCTTGTAGCTGCCCTGGAGACCTGCCTGGATATCATCCAGATGATAAGTCCAGATCCCATCTTCCAGACGGTTTTCCCAGTCATAGCTTCCTGATGCGATCGGAGCATTTTCTGCATCCACAAGAACAGCCTTGATCCTGGTAGAACCAAATTCGATACCAAGAGCTGTCTTGTTATTTAAGATCATTTCTTTTGTTTCATTTACACCCATTGTAAATCCTCCCGGTTTTTAATCATATCATGTTTTTATTATAATATCCTTCCGGTGAAACATCAATCTTTATCTTTCTTTTTCCACACCCATCATTTTTTCTTTTTCGCAGAAGCCAATACAGACTGGATCACAATGAAGAAGCACAGAAGGGCAGAAAGAACGATTCTTACCCACCAGCTGGAAAGTGAGCCCTGTGCAGTGATCAGACTGGAGATCGTACCTTTGATCAGAACGCCAAACATAGTTCCGATAGGAGTTCCCACACCGCCGGAAAGAAGGGTTCCGCCAATAACTGCCGAAGAGATAGCGTCCATTTCAAGACCTTTTGCCTGCTCTACGAATCCGGCACAGCTGTTCAGACAGAACAGGAAACCGCCAAGACCTGCAAGAAATCCGTTCAGTACATATGCCTTAAACATAGTTTTCTTTACGTCCAGGCCCATCATCAGGGCACTTTGTTTATTTCCGCCGATAGCATAGAGCTTACGTCCGAATTTACGGTATTTCAGAAGGATCGCACAAAGGATCACAACGATCAGAGCGATCACAACGGTAGGAGGTATGTAAGCCGGGATAAATTTTCCTTTTTTATTTGTAGAACCAAAAGGCATGTAAAAACGATAGTTTGCCCATTTCAGGAACAATTTGTTTTTAATGGCGATCATATCTGTGCTGATGATCGCAGTCAGACCTCGTCCAAAAAACATACCTGCCAGTGTTACAATAAAAGGCTGGATTCCCATATAAGTTACCAGATATCCCTGAACAATACCAAAAAGAAGTCCGATTCCAAGCGCCGCCAGAACTGCCACGTAAGCGCTTGCACCTTTATTTTCCATCAGATCTGCCATCACCATACATACAAGTGCAGTAACAGAACCAACAGATATATCAATTCCTCCCGTGATCATTACAATGGTAAGTCCACATGCAATAACAAGAAGTCCGGCATTTGATACAAACAGATTCAAAAACATCTGTGGTTTTGCAAAGCCTTTATCTGCAAAGATCACCATGCCTGCTGCATACATAACAAAGAATAATACAATAGTGATCAGCAGAAGAAAGCCTGTACTTGTCATTTTCTTTTTCTGTTTCATGCTTTCTGCCCTCCTTCTGCCACTGTACCGGAAGCTTTTTTGTTTTTCAGTCCGGCAATAAATTTCTTAAATACTTCGCTTTGAAGCGTTACGATAATAATAACAACGATAGCCTTATATACAGGAAGCTGGTCAGCTTTTACATTCATTGCATAAAGAGTTGTAGTGAGAGCCTGAATGGTATAAGCGCCGATCACGGAACCTACCAGACTGAATCTACCGCCTCCAAGGAAGTTGCCCCCAAGAGCAACTGCCAGAATGGCATCCATTTCCAGGTTCAGACCAATGTTATTTGCATCTGCAGAATAAATACGGCTGGATGCAACGATTCCTGCAATACCTGCCAGAATACCGCAGATCACATAGGTAAGAAATTTGATCATAGTAGAATTCAAACCAACCAGACGGGCTGCCTTACCGTTAATGCCAACACTTTCAATATAAAGTCCAAGAGCCGTCTTTTTCAGGATCAGTGCAACTATCACAACTGTAACAACGGCAAAAAAGATCGGTGTCGGGATCGGGCACTTGCCGATATAGCCGCCGGCCATTTTATAGGAGTCCACACGGATATAGGTGATCTGTCCGTTTGTAACAAGCTGTGCAATTCCTCGTCCTGCCGTATAAAGAATCAAAGTAGCGACCATTGGCTGTATATGCAGCTTTGCCACCAGAAGTCCGTTAAATGCCCCGCATAATGCAGCTGCAAGAAGGGCTGCCAGTACTGCAAGGATAAGAGGATTCTGATACTCCGTAACCGAAGTCTGTCCCCCGGAAAGAATCTGACAGCCTACAGCTGCTGCCACTGCCATTACTGCGCCTACACTGATATCCTGTCCGCCGGAAGCTGCCGTTACCAGAGTCATTCCCACTGCCAGGATGACCAGTTCCGAAGCACGGTTTATTACGTCAATAATATATCCGTAAAGGACACCGTTACGAATAGATACATTAAAAAAGTCCGGTGTTTTTATCACATTGATCAAAAGCACGGCGATCAGACACACGACAGGGAGAAAAAGCCTTGCGCTTGTGATCTTTTTTAATTTACTCTTATTCATTCTTATCGTCACCTCCTGCAATGGCCTTCATGATGCTGCTCTGGGACAGTTCGCTTTCCTCCAGTTCCCCTACCTTTTCACCGTCGCGGAGAACCGCCATACGGGAGCAGGTACGAAGCATTTCCTCTACCTCAGAAGAAATAAAGGTCACTGCCATTCCTTCATCTGCAAGATCCAGCACGATCTTCTGGATCTCTGTCTTTGTACCGATATCAATACCTCTGGTAGGCTCATCCAGGATCAGGTATTCCGGATTCGTCAGAAGCCATCTTCCCAGGATCACCTTCTGCTGGTTTCCTCCTGAAAGGCTCTTGATCGGTGTTTCCCGGCTGGCAGTCTTGATCTGAAGCATGTCAATATACTTATCTGCCGCCTCTTCCATTTCCTTACGGCTTAATGGATGGAACATGCCGCGTTTTGCCTGAAGAGCAATGATGATATTTTCTCTTACGGAAAGATCTGCAATAATACCTTCCGCCTTACGATCCTCAGGAAGATAAGCCATTCCCAGTTTCATTGCGTCCAGAGGACTGTTGATCTTTACTTCTTTTCCATTAACTTTCAATGTTCCGCTGTCCGCCTTGTCAGCGCCGTAAATCGCACGTACCAGTTCGGAACGTCCGGAGCCAAGAAGTCCTGTAAGTCCAATGACTTCACCTTTGTTGATCTTAATGTTAAAGGGCTTAATAGTGCCTTTATGTCCGATTCCTTCTGCTTCAATGACCGGAGTGGCTTCTGCTGTTCTTTTTCCTTCGTGAGCACTTTTGATATCAGCCAGATCATCAAAATCTTTACCCATCATCTTGGCTACCAGCATAACACGGGGCAGTTCTTTTGTTTCATATTCCCCTACCAGCTCGCCGTTACGAAGAACCGTGATCCTGTCGCAGACTGCATAAACCTGCTCCAGGAAATGGGTAACAAAAATAATACCTACGCCTTCGTCACGAAGTCTTCTCATCAGCACAAATAATTTTTCCACTTCATCGTCATCCAGTGAAGAAGTAGGCTCATCCAGGATCAGCACCTGACATTTCATATCTACCGCGCGGGCTATAGCGATCATCTGCTGGATCGCCACCGAACATTCATCCAGCATCTGTGTCGGCGGTACATGAATATTCAGGCTTTCCAGAAGCTTTTCTGACCGTTCATTCATTTCCTTCCAGTTGATCATTCCCAATTTACGGGGCTCACGTCCGATAAAAAGATTTTCCGCCACTGTCAGGTTCGGGCAGAGATTTACTTCCTGGTATACGGTACTGATACCGTTCTCCTGTGCCTCCTGGGGAGAATGATTGATGATCTCTCCTGTTTTTCCATCCATGTGGATGGTTCCGCTCTCAAATTCATGCACACCGGTCAGAACCTTGATCAGCGTGGATTTTCCGGCTCCGTTTTCCCCCATCAACGCATGGATCTCACCTTTTCGTAAAGTAAAATCCACATGGGAAAGGGCACGGACACCGGTGAAATTTTTACTGATATCACGCATTTCCAGCACAACATTCTGTTCCATATTCTTTCCACCTGCTTTCCCTAAAAAACTGTTTTTTCCTAAAAAATGCTCCATATCCTGCATTTTTGTCTGATTTTGAGCATAAAAGGAGCGTGGTCCACTGATCCGGGTTTTCCGAATTATGTGCCACGCTCCGGATTCATTTTCTGTTACTCAGCTTTCATAAAAGCTCCTGCATATATTAAAATCCTCTTTCAGATTTTTATTAATATGCACGTCCGTCGATAATCTCCTGTGTGATCGGTGTGATCTCATAGTCCTGATCTTCGATAGTTACAGATGTTACAGTATCGTCAGATGCAAATGCAACTTCGTCTACATATGCCTGTTTCTCAACTTCTTCTCCTGCTTCCAGTTTCTGGATGATCTCCTCTACACGAGGTCCGTGAAGCGGGTTGCACTCTGTGTTCAGTGTGATCTTTCCTGCAAGTGTCTCAGTAAGACCTGCGTTTGTAGTATCGAAGGACATAACAAGAATCTGACCTTCTTCACCGCCTACTTCATAACCGGCTGCCTCGATAGCATCGATAGCGCCAAATGCCTCGTTGTCGTTCTCACAGTATACAACGTCGATATCGTCGCCGCTCTGTTTCAGGATAGACTCCATAACCTCCTGACCTTTTGCCTGAGTAAACTCACCGGACTGCTGTGCAAGTGTCGTCCAGTTGTCATGAGCCTCAACTGCTTCGTCAAATCCCTCTGTACGTCCGATCTGTGCAGAAGCGCCGATAGTTCCCTGGATATCTACCAGATTGATCTCCTCGTCGCCGCGGCCTTTTGCTTCCAGATATGCATCCAGCCATGCCATAGCTTTCTGACCTTCCAGTTTGAAGTTGGATCCAACCCATGCAGTGTAAAGGCTGTCGTCAGATACGTCTACCATACGGTCAACGATGATAACCGGGATTCCCGCATCCTTTGCTTCCTGAAGAACAGTATCCCAGCCAGTCTCTGTTACAGGAGCAAGTACGATATAATCAACTTCCTGCTGAATGAAGTTACGGATCGCTGTAAGCTGATTTTCCTGTTTCTGCTGTGCATCGTCAAAGATCAGCTCATAGCCATTTTCCTCAGAGAAAGTAGATTTCATGGACTCGGTGTTTGCTGTACGCCAGTCAGACTCAGCGCCAACCTGTGAAAATCCGACTGTAATTGTGTCCTCTGCTGCGTAAACGCTTGCTGTGGAACCTGCAAGTCCGGCTACCATTGCCGCTGTCATAACCGCTGCCATAATTTTTTTCTTCATGTTACATTTCCTCCCTTTACATTTTTGTTCGGTGTTTTTTAAGATGTTTTTATTATAGCGGAAACAGAAAAAAACTCCATAGAATATTTTCGGAAAAATGTGTGGTCTTTTATCATTTTTTTGTTCCTGTTTAAGCAAATTGATTTTTTTATGATAAAAGTTGATTTTTTTATGACGGAAGTTTGATTTTTTCACCAAGCCGTACTTCAACTGCCGTTCCTTTTCCTTCTTCTGACTCTATTTTCATTCCATAGCCTTCTCCGTAATACAGCCGGAGACGTTCTGCAACTGCCGACAGGCCGAAACCGGCTCTTTCTCCCGTACGGATTGCTTCCTGGATCTCATGGAGCCGTTCCGCTGTCATTCCCTGTCCGTTATCCCTTACCCGCAGGATCAGATCTTTCCCTGCTTTTTCACCTTCGATCAAAATCTTTCCCCCGCCTCTTTTGTTTTTGATCCCATGATAAAGAGCATTTTCTGCAAGAGGCTGCAGGGTCAGCTTGGGAACCATCATTCCGTTAAACTCCTCCGGTATATGAATCTCAAATTCCAGAATATCCCGGTATCTGGACTGCTGGATTTCCAGATAACTGATAGTGTGTCGTTTTTCTTCCGAAAGAGGAATCACGTCTTTTCCCTTTGAAAGAGACGTCCGGAAAAAAACCGAAAGGCTGGATATCATATCCACAGCGTCATCAGGCTGTCCGCCTTCGATCAGCCAGATGATCGTATCCAGAGTATTATAAAGAAAATGAGGATTGATCTGTGCCTGAAGAAGCTGGAGCTGAGTAAGATGCTGCATCTCTTCTTCCTTTTTTACATTTTCCAGGAGATGTTGTATTTTTTCTGCCATTCTACGGATCCCGGCGTCCAGTTCCTCGATCTCCATACTGTCTGCACTGATTTCGGAGATCTCAAAATTTCCTCTTCCCACCTCTTTTACATTTCCAAGGATCTCTGTCACCGGTCGGGTGATGCTCCGTGAAAACCGGAAAGAACGGCGCAGAAGAATTACGATCGTCACAAAAAAAAGCAGGGCGATTCCGCTTACAAGGATATATACTCTTCTTGTCATGATGGATTCCATATGTACCAGATACATGGATTCATTATAAATAAAATTCTGCATTTCCTCCATGATAAGACCGGTAAGGATCCGGATATTGTTGTCCATGAAGGTCATTCTCTGACCATAAGACTTGATTTCCGTAAGCTGTTTCATTCTCTTTGCAAGATTCCCCAGATAAGATTCCAGATGCTTGATATTTTTTCGGCTTTCGCCATTAAAAGTATTTGCCTGAAGCTTTGAAAGGGTATCTTCTGCCGCTTCTACCGTTTTCATTACTTCCGGAAGATAGCTGTTGTCTTTAGATCCTATGGCAATATAGTACATTTCCAGATCAATGTCGTCTTTAAAATGAAGATTGAATTCACTGCTTACCGCCAGATTCTCCGAAAGACGGTCATATTTTGACACATACTGGGATACAATAATCAAAAGCACGACCATCAGAACTGTCATAGGAAACAAAGTATTCAAAAGAATCTTTTTTATCTTCGCTTCCAGGCTGATCTGCCTCATCCTTTTCCCTCCCCCGTCTTTCGGTATTCACTGGGAGTCATTCCCTGAGTTTTCTTAAAAAGATAACTGAAATAATGAGCGTCCTTATATCCCACCTCTGAAGCAATCTCACTGGAGCGCTTGCCGGTACACCTGAGAAGTTCTCTGGCATGGCGCATACGCAGAGAGGTAAGATACTCAATAAAAGTCTGCCCCATGTTCTGACTGAACAGGGCGCTGAAATGATTGGCGCTGATATTTGCCACCTGCGCCGCTGTATTCAGGGAAAGACTCTCTTCCATATAATGTGTATCTATGTATTCAATAGCTGATTTCAGGATACTGCGGTTTTTATTTCCGGAATTTTCATCGCGGAGCATAACGGCCTTTTTTATAATCTCTTCCGCATATTTTACTGCGCTTTCCATAGAACGGGCTCTTTCCTCCAGAATCTCTTCAGTATCATGATTTTCCAGATCTCCGGCTTCACAGCCCAGTTTTTTCAAAAATCCAAGGACAGAAAATCTGATATTTAAGATTACATAATTACGAAATACAAAGGATTCCATTGCTTCATGACCGATAGCCTGAAAATAATCCCGGACAAAGTCTTCCGTTTCATCCAGAAGACCGCTTCCGAGAAAGCGTTCCAGAATTGCCGGATTCAATACATTAATATCAATTTTTTTAAGATAACGGCTGTCATTCTTTTGTATTTTTTCTTCCTGCTCCAGTTCCTCATAATACAGAATATCTCCATCATAAAGATATCGGCGGGAAAAAGCCTTTGCCGCCGCGTGATAACTGAGCTTTACGCTGCTCAGTCGTTCTACAGGCTGCCCCACCGCAAGAAACCAGTTATGTCCGCAGCCGCTTCCCAGGGTTTCCCGGATAAATGCCGCACATTTCTCTGTATTTTCGCCGGGGCTGCTTCTCTGCTCCTTTACAAGCACCCCATAGCTGAAGGCATTGTTTCGAAACAACATGGCATAAGGATTATCCACAAAAAAACTCTCCATTTTTTCACGTTTCTGGGCCTCCCATTCCGAATACTCCTCGGAAGCTCCCGCAACACCTCTTCCTGCATCCATTGTAAAAAGCAGAATGTTATAGACCTCCGCAACAATATCCAGACCCAGCTGATCCGCCTTTTTATATATTTCTCCTGTATCCATGCTTCCGCTGATCAATGCCTCATAGAAATCCCGACTGCTGTTTCTTTCATATTCCTGGATCTCTCTGCGGAACTGCTCATAGTATTCCCTCTGCCCCTTTTCCTGTTCCCAGCGGTTTCTGATCTCTGTAAGCCTCTCCAAAAAAGCATTTTTTGTAATCGGCTTCAAAAGATAATCCTCAACTCCTATGCCGATCGCCTGTTTGGCATAATTAAAATCATCATAACCGCTGAGGATTACGATCTTCATTCCAGGAAAGTCTTTTCTGACCATTTTGCTTAATGTCAGCCCGTCCATAAAAGGCATTTTTATATCTGTAATAAGCAGATCCGGCTTCAGCTTACGGATCATAGGAAGAGCCACTTCCCCATCCGGAGCCTCACCTACCAGTTCATATCCATACTGCTCCCAGGGTATCATTTTTTTGATATTTTCCCGGACCACAAACTCGTCTTCCACCAAAAAAGTTCTCAGCATTTTTCATTCCTCCAACCTTATATTCCGTTTTATTTTATAACTTACATGGAAATGATACAAGGTATTTTTGAAGAACAGCCCGATTACTGTTCACCGCAGCGCTATCTGCAGACAGACTCATTGAGTTTTATGGAAATTTAATATTTCAACTGCTATAACAAAACAGAAGATAAAACCACTATCATGTCTTACCTTCTGTTTACTCTATTGTCCTGTATATTAATTTTTAATCTTTTCTGTTACTGCGATGATTCGCCCTGCACATTGACGAACTTGTTGCTCTGTTAATATCCCTTTATTTAATGCTTCCCGAATATTTTTATCGTCATCAGGATTTCCCGGCATAATTACATCGTTTCCTGCTTCTGCACATTTCCATGGAATACTTCCGTCTTCCGGCACAGTTGTATTCCAATCTGACATAATTAATCCGTCAAATCCCCATTCCTCACGGGCAAGCGTTGTACAAAGTTCTTTACAATTCGCCGCATGAACACCGTTGATCAAGTTATATGATGTCATAATCGCTAACGGCTTACTCTCTTTTACTGCAATCTCAAAACCGCGGAAATAAATCTCTCTGAGAGCTTTTTCTGATACTCTGGCATCGACTCCCATTCGATTATCTTCCTGATTATTGCAGGCAAAATGTTTAATCGTTACGCCACATTCATTTTTAGACTGCACTCCTTTTGTTACAAAAGCTGCTGTGATTCCTGATAATACCGGATCTTCTGAATAATATTCGAAATTTCGTCCGCATAACGGATTCCTTTGAATATTCATTCCAGGAGCCAGCCATAAATCTACATGAAATTCTTTCATCTCTACTGCAACAGCTTCCCCGAATTGTTTCATCAAGTCCTTATCCCATGTCTGTGCGATTGCCGTGCCCACAGGAAATGCGGTACAGAACTGATAATAAATATCTGCATTCTCATGGCGCTCCATTTCTTCCAGAAAGCCGTTTTCCAAAGATCCAAAGACGCCTGTACCATAAATATGTCCTGTATTTTTATCCGCCTCATAGCTCTGACGCAAACGCAAACCAGCCGGTCCATCTGCCATAATCAGTGAACTGATTCCATATGTTTCTTCTAATTCCTCTGTAGTCTCTCCTGCAGATCCCGGTACGCGTGTTCCCGCAGATCCAAGTGTGCTGGTGCCCTTGGTAATATTTCCATACAAAAGCGGAATCAAATCCTCAACAGGCTGCTGGTCTGCATAATGTACTTTACATGCTTTTTTTTCTTCTCTCTTCGGCGCAAACGAGATTTCAGGTACAGAATTCTCAATTGCCATTCCAATTGCATCTTCCGTCTTTTTCTTTGCGACTTCTGACGCTCCAAGCTCTTCAAACTTCTCTTTTGGTGTACAGACAGCGCTATTTTCTTCCAGAACAGAACTTTCTTGAACTGTGATTATAGCTCCCAACTGTAAATCTGCAGACTGATTGCCTACCCATATACTGTATTTCCCTTTTTCCATAATCCAACAGTGATTATTCGCACAGAAACCTGCCAGATTTTTCTGTTCCACTGTAACTGTAATCTTCTGCGATTCTCCCGGATTCAATAAATCTGTCTTCTCAAATCCCACCAATCTTCGGTATTCTCTTGCCTGCCCTGTCTGTGGTAAGCCTGCATATATCTGTACTACTTCTCTTCCAGCATAATGTTCTCCGGTATTTCTAACTTCCACATCAACCAGAATTTTGTCTGCCTCTACACATATATCCCTAAATATGATTTTAAAAGTGGTATATGACAGTCCATAGCCAAAGTGAAACAGTGGCTTAACATCGAAACTGTCAAAATACCGATATCCTACATAAATGCCTTCTTTATATTCTTCGTATTCCAGATTCCCATTCAAATGACCGAATACATCTGCATACGGATAGTCTTCGTACCTTCTTGCCCAGGTTGCTGTCAGTTTTCCCTCTGGAACTGCTTTTCCCAAAAGGATATCTGCCACAGCATTCCCCCCCCTGCTGCCCTAACTGGGAAATATTCAAAACAGCTTTCACACATGGAGCTTTTTCAAGAATATCTGTAAGTTCTACCGGACCTCCGGCATTTAAAATAAGCGCCGTATCGATTCCCATTTGATTGAGATACATAATATCTCTTTCTTCTTTTTCACTTAAATAATAATCTCCTTTTTCACACCTGCGGTCTTTTCCTTCTCCTGAAATACGACTGATTACATATACGGCAGCATCTGCTTCCTCAACATCTGCTTTTTTTATTTCTCTGCCTTCTGGCAGCACAAATGGATTAGAAGCATACGCGTCAAAAGGATTCTCGACTATTTTTGCATCTTCCAGAATCTTTTCTTTCCAACAAGCCCTTGCATCATCATAAATGTTGCAATAATCCAGCAGCCACTTTTCGCTTGTAAGCGTAACCTTTGCCTCTTTTAGTCCTTCATAAATAGAAATGTTCTCTCTATTGTTTACATCTCCTGAACCAATGCCGCCTTTCACCGTCTTTACTGCTCCCGCCCCCAGAAGAGCAATTTTTTCATTTTCCTTAAATGGAAGCAAAGCTTCATTCTTCAGAAGAACAATTCCTCTTGCCGCAAGTTCTCTCGCAAGTTTCCCATGGGCGATTTCTCTTGCAGACGGAGACTGTAATAGTGTCCCGCTGAAATTCCTTCTCTTTTCTGTCATTTTCTTTCTTGTATGATGTTTATAGAAGCTAAAACATCACCTTTTCCTTTCTTTTAGTAATG
>NZ_CABVDF010000038.1:0-18146 GCF_902497045.1 uncultured Blautia sp.
GGAAATAATAAAAAAGCCCAATTCTTTTTTAGAATCAGACTTTTTCAGTGCCCTTAATTATAAGGGGTTACACAATTGTATGTTTTTTCAGAAAATGACAAAAAATAGAAACACAACAAAAACAACAACATAAAACCGATAGAATCAACATGAATCAACAAGATTCCCTTGACAATCCTGTGAATAAGGAGTAGAATCTCCTTATAAATAAAAATGAAACCAAATTGCTTAAGGAGGAAAAAAGCATGGTAAACGAGTTTGAAATCAAAAAACAGATTTGTGACATCGGAAGACGTATCTACAACCGCAACATGGTAGCTGCAAACGACGGAAATATTTCCGTAAAACTGAATGACAATGAATTCCTTTGCACCCCGACAGGTGTATCCAAAGGATTCATGACACCGGAGTATATCTGTAAAGTAGACGCAGAAGGTAATGTGATCCAGGCTAACCCGGGATTCAAACCATCTTCTGAGATCAAAATGCATATGAGAGTATATCAGAAGAGACCGGATGTAGGATCTGTTGTACATGCTCATCCTGTATATGCTACTTCTTTTGCAATTGCAGGTATTCCGCTTACACAGCCGATCATGCCGGAGGCAGTTATCGCACTTGGATGCGTTCCGATCGCTGAGTATGGCACACCTTCTACAATGGAGATTCCGGACAGACTTGAGAAATATCTTCCATATTTCGATGCAGTTCTTCTTGAGAGCCATGGTGCTCTGACATGGTCTACAGACCTGAACGCTGCTTACATGAAGATGGAATCTGTTGAGTTTTATGCACAGCTTCTGTATCAGAGCAAGCTTCTTGGCGGACCGAAGGAATTCGACAAAGAGACTATCGAAAAACTGTACGAGATCAGAAGAAAAATGGGTCTCCCGGGCAAACATCCGGCAGATCTCTGCCTGAACAAAGACGGCCTGAACTGCCACAACTGCGGTGGATGTATGGTAGCACATGCTCCGGAAGCACAGGAAGCAGATGCTGAACTTATCGCAAACATCACAAAACAGGTAATGGCACAGCTTGGAATGAAATAATTTTTGACGTAATGAATTAAGGAGGTCAATCTCATGCCAATAAGTGAGAATATGGTACAGGAAATTGTACAGGAAGTTATGGCAAAAATGCAGATTGCTGATGCTCCTGCCGGAAAACATGGCGTTTTTAAGGATATGAACGATGCGATCGAGGCTGCTAAGAAGTCAGAACTTATCGTAAAGAGAATGTCCATGGATCAGAGAGAAAAGATCATTACCCGTATCCGTAAAAAGATCAAAGAAAATGCAGAGGTTCTTGCACGCATGGGTGTGGAAGAGACCGGCATGGGTAATGTTGGCGACAAGATCCTGAAACATCATCTTGTTGCAGACAAGACTCCTGGTACCGAAGATATCACCACTACAGCATGGTCCGGAGACAGAGGTCTTACTCTGATCGAAATGGGACCGTTTGGAGTGATCGGTGCGATTACACCATGTACAAACCCCAGTGAAACAGTTCTCTGTAATACAATAGGAATGCTGGCAGGCGGAAATACTGTTGTATTCAACCCGCATCCGGCTGCTATTAAAACATCTATCTATGCGATCAACCTTCTGAATGAGGCATCTCTGGAAGTTGGTGGTCCGGATAATATCGCAGTTACAGTAGAGAAACCTACTCTGGAAACAAGCGATATCATGATGAAACATAAAGATATCCCGCTGATCGCTGCAACAGGTGGTCCGGGTGTTGTAACAGCAGTCCTTTCTTCAGGTAAGAGAGGAATCGGCGCAGGTGCAGGTAATCCGCCGGCACTTGTAGATGAGACTGCTGATATCCGTAAGGCTGCAAGAGACATCGTAAACGGATGTACATTCGATAATAACCTTCCCTGCATTGCAGAGAAAGAAATCGTTGCAGTATCTTCAGTAGTAGATGAACTGATGCATTATATGGTTACAGAAAATGACTGCTATCTTGCTTCCAAGGAAGAACAGGACAAGCTGACAGAGGTTGTTCTGGCAGGCGGCAGACTGAACCGTAAATGTGTAGGAAGAGATGCAAGAACACTTCTTTCCATGATCGGAGTAAATGTACCGGCAAATATCCGCTGCATTACTTTTGAAGGACCGAAGGAGCATCCGCTTATTGCTGAAGAGCTTATGATGCCGATCCTTGGTGTTGTAAGAGCAAAAGATTTTGACGACGCTGTTGAGCAGGCTGTATGGCTGGAGCACGGCAACCGCCACTCCGCACATATCCACTCCAAGAACGTTGACAATATCACAAAATATGCAAAAGCGATCGACACTGCAATCCTTGTAAAGAACGGTCCATCCTATTCCGCACTTGGATTTGGAGGAGAGGGCTACTGTACATTTACTATTGCAAGCCGTACAGGAGAAGGTCTTACAAGCGCAAGCACCTTTACAAAGAGAAGACGCTGCGTAATGTCTGACAGCCTTTGCATTCGTTAATCAGGAGGAATAGAACAATGGATATGAACAATGTAAATATTGAAGAAATTGTAAAACAGGTTCTTTCCGGCATGACAGGAAAAGGAGAAGCTCCGGCAGCTGCTTCTGCTCCGGCTGCTCCAGCAGCAAACGGTGGAATTCCGAAAACTGCAAGAGTTGCAATGATGACCGAGAAAAAACACTTTGAACTTCAGGAGTATCCGCTTCCGGAACTTGGAGATGACGACATCCTTGTTAAGGTTGAGGGATGCGGTGTCTGCGGAACAGATGCTCATGAATACAAAAACGATCCGTTTGGTCTGATCCCGGTAGTCCTTGGACATGAGGGAACAGGTGAGATCGTTGCAATGGGTAAAAACGTAAAGGTTGATACAGCCGGCAAACCGGTTCAGGTTGGTGACAAGGTTGTTACCTGTATGATCTTCAAGGATGATCCTGAGATCACAATGTTTGACCTGAATAAGAAAAACGTAGGCGGCGCAGATGTATATGGACTTCTTCCGGATGATGATGTAAAATTCAATGGTTGGTTTGCTGACTACATCTTTATCAGAGGCGGAAAATTCGGTTCCACTTTCTTTAACGTAAGTGATCTGGATCTGGATTCCCGTATCCTCATCGAGCCATGTGCAGTTCTGATCCATGCAGTAGAGAGAGCAAAAACAACAGGTATCCTGAAATTCAACAGCAGAGTTGTTGTTCAGGGATGCGGACCAATCGGTCTGATCTGTATCGCAGTTCTTCGTACTATGGGTATCGAAAATATCTGTGCAGTAGACGGAAATGAGCAGCGTCTTGAATTTGCAAAGAGAATGGGCGCATCTGTATCTGTAAACTTTATGGAGCATCAGGGAATTGAAGCTCTGACAGCTGCTGTAGAGGCTGCTTTTGGCGGACATCTTGCAGACTTTGCATTCCAGTGCACAGGAAATCCGAAAGCACATGCAAATATCTACAAATTTATCCGCAACGGTGGCGGTCTTTGCGAGCTTGGCTTCTTCATCAATGGCGGAGATGCACAGATCAACCCGCATTTCGACCTCTGCTCCAAAGAGATCAATCTGGTTGGCTCCTGGGTATACAACCTGAGAGATTACGCAACTACATTTGATTTCCTTAAGAGAGCAAAAGCAATCGGACTTCCGATGTCTGAGCTGATCACTCATAAATATCCTCTCGAGGAGATTAATGAAGCGCTTGAGACAAACCTTGCAATGACAGGTCTGAAGATTGCGATTGTTAATAAATAATCCGGATAATAAAGGAGAAGCAAAATGGCAGAAGCTGTAGGAATTCTGGAAGTATTTGGGCTGGCCACAGCCTTTGTAGCGGCAGATGCCGGCTGTAAGGCAGCCAATGTCCGCCTGGAGGTTTTCGATAAGAATAAGCCTGCCAATGCAGACAGCCTGCCAGTACCGCTTCTGGTATGCATTAAATTCCGCGGAAGTGTGACGGATGTAACGGCAGCCGTTGAAACCGGAATGGAAGTAGCGAACCGGATGACTGGTGTGGTACAGCACTATATTATTCCGAACCCTGAAGAGGGAACGGAAAAAATGCTGAAGATCAGTGCCCTGGATAAGGACTGACAAAGCATAGATCCAACGATAGAAACTTGATTCAGGAGGAGAAATAAAATGGCACAGGAAGCATTAGGAATGGTAGAGACAAGAGGACTTACCGCTGCAATCGAGGCAGCAGATGCTATGACAAAAGCAGCAGAGGTTGCACTTGTAGGAACAGAGAAGATCGGATCCGGTCTTGTAACTGTTATGGTTCGCGGAGATGTTGGAGCTGTTAAGGCTGCAGTAGAGAGTGGAAGCGCAGCAGCATCCAGACTTGGAGAGCTGGTAGCTACACATGTAATTCCGAGACCTCACACAGATGTAGAAAAAATTCTGCCGACTATCTAATCAGTAAAGATAAAGGAGTTCGCTCGTGAATAAAGCATATGGTTTTATCGAGATCACAGGTGTTGTAGCGGCTATGGATGCCCTTGACATCATGTGTAAAACTGCAGACGTTGAGCTGGCGTCATGGGAACGTAAGCTGGGCGGACGACTGGTAACTCTTATTGTGCAGGGTGATGTGTCGGCTGTCACCGAAGCTGTTGAAACAGCGGCAGCCAAGGCAATTAAGAAACCGGCAAGTTATGCAGTGATCGCGCGGCCCCATGAGGAGATCGTCAAGCTTGTGGAGCTCAGCGCAAGCCGATGGAAAAAGAAGTCTGCCGGGCAGACAGAAGAAGCGGCTGAACAGCCGGAAAAATAATTCGGGGTAGGAATCCCTGATAGGATGATCCATATAAGGAGGAAAAAATCATGACACAGGAAGCATTAGGAATGGTTGAGACCAGAGGACTTACAGCAGCAATTGAAGCTGCAGACCAGATGTGCAAGGCAGCTAACGTTGCACTTGTAGGAACAGAGAAAATCGGTTCCGGTCTTGTAACAGTTATGGTACGTGGTGATGTAGGTGCGGTTAAATCTGCAGTAGAAAGCGGAAGCGCAGCAGCATCCAGACTTGGAGAGCTGGTAGCTACACATGTAATTCCGAGACCACATACAGATGTTGAGAAGATTCTTCCGGTTCTTAAATAATTCAGTATCGGTATGATCCATTCATGCTGAACTGGTATGAATGGATCTTATACAGAAAGCAGGTGTATCTTGGAAACGAATAATATTGAGCTGATTACAAAAATGGTCATTGATGCCATTAATCAGAAAGAGGACAAAAGCGATGGCTTTATGGTTCCCATCGGAGTTTCCGCAAGGCATATCCACCTGACACAGGAGCATGTAGAAGCATTGTTCGGACCTGGATATCAGCTTACAAAGAAAAAAGAGCTGATGGGCGGTCAGTTTGCATCAAATGAGACAGTGACCATTGTAGGACTGAAGCTTCGTGCCATTGAGAATGTAAGAATTCTCGGACCAGTCCGCAAAGCATCTCAGGTTGAGGTATCTGCTACAGACGCCATCAAACTGGGTATGAAGGTTCCGGTTCGCGAATCCGGCGATGTAAAAGGCAGTGCTCCCGTTGCCATTGTAGGACCGAAGGGTGCTATTTATCTGAAAGAGGGATGTATTGTGGCAATGCGCCATATCCACATGTCTCCGAAGGATGCACAGGCTGCAGGTGTGAAAGATGGAGATATCGTTTCTGTTAAGGCTGATAACGAACGCGGAACAATCTTTAATCATGTAAAGATTCGTGTAGACGACAGCTTTACACTGGAAATGCATATTGATACCGATGAGGCAAATGCAGCAAAGATTGCCACAGGCAATACAGTTACTATTATAAAATAATATTCCTCCAATATCAGGGGATGCAGCACATGACAGGATCTTAAGAGATTTATTGGGCCGCATCCCCATAGGAGGATAAGGAAGTATATTTATGCGGAGGCTCACATGATTGTAGGCAAAGTAGTTGGAAGCGTAGTATCTACGCGGAAAAGTGAAAAATTAATCGGACAGAAATTTATGATTGTAGAGCCGGTGCATCATATGAAATCAGACCTCAGCCAGATCGTTGCGATCGACATTATCGGAGCAGGGATCGGGGAGTATGTATTGGTGGCACAAGGAAGCGCAGCAAGAATCGGCTGCGGCGAAGAAACAGCACCTATTGATGCGGCGATAGTCGGAATCATCGATGACGGTGCAGGATTGGAGTAACGCCATGGAAATCAAAGAATTACAGAAAATAATGCAGGACAATGGTGTGGCAGGTGCCGGCGGAGCCGGATTTCCTACATATGCAAAGCTTACAGATAAAGCGGACACCATTCTCATGAACTGTGCAGAGTGCGAGCCATTACTGAAGTTACACAGACAGTTACTGGAAAAGCATGCATATGAAATTATGAAAACCTTCAGTCTTGTTGCAGATACTGTTGGAGCTCAGGACGCTATTATCGGCATCAAAAAATCTTATGTGCAGACGATCAAAGCACTTCAGCAGCATATTGAGGAATTTCCGAAGGTAAAGATTCATCTTCTTGATGAGGTTTACCCGATGGGCGATGAGGTCGTGCTGATCTATGAAGCTACCGGACGTGTGGTAAGACCAGGCGGGCTGCCCATTGAGCAGGGAGTCATCGTATTCAACGTAGAGACTATCTATAACGTATATCGTGCTCTGGAGAAACAGATGCCTGTTACAGATAAATATGTATCTGTCGTAGCAGAAGTAAGCAAACCTGTAACTGTTCGTGTGCCGATTGGATGTACACTTGATCAGGTAGTAGAACAGGCAGGCGAAATTACCACCAAGGATGCCGTATATTTTGTCGGCGGACCTATGATGGGCCGCATCGGCAGCGGTTCCGATCCTGTAACAAAGACAACAAATGCGATTCTGGTCCTTCCAAAGGATCACTGCATTGTAATGAAGAAGCAGAGAACTTCTTCCATAGATCTGAAAAGGGCAGCATCTATCTGCTGTCAGTGTAATTCCTGTACGGACCTCTGCCCGAGAAATAATCTTGGACATCCCATTGACCCGGCTCGATTCATGAGAGCGGCAGCTAATGGTGATTTCAGAGACCTGAATCCGTACCTGGATTCTCATTTCTGCTGTTCCTGCGGTGTATGCGAAATGTATGCATGCCCACAGAGTCTGGCACCCAGAACACTTCTTCTGGATATGAAAAACGGACTCCGTAAAGCAGGAGTCAGACCGGCACAGGGCGTAGAGCCGGTACCGGTACAGCCTTCCCGAGAGTATCGTAAGGTTCCTGAGGAACGCCTGATGGCTCGCCTTGGTCTTACGAAATACGATAAGGACGCACCGCTGGATGAAACTCTGGTATCTATTCCGAAGGTTAAGATCCTTCTGAGTCAGCATATCGGCGCTCCGGCACAGGCAATTGTGAAAACAGGCGATGAAGTAACAAGAGGACAGATGATTGCAAAACCTGCTGACGGATTAAGCGTTGGTATTCATGCAAGTATCTGTGGAAAAGTAACTGAAGTAACAGACCGCTACATCATAATTGCAGCAAAGTAGAAAGGACGTGCAGAAAATGAGTAAAGCAATCGGAATGATTGAATTTAAAACCACTGCCACAGGCATCACAGCAGCAGATGCCATGGTAAAAACCTCTGACGTAGAAATCGTTGAGGCGCAGACCGTATGTCCGGGCAAATATATTGCAATTATCACTGGTGATCTCAGTGCGGTAAAGGCGGCTGTTGACGCAGCGGTTACTACTTATGAAGATAAATGTATTGACAGTTTTGTACTGGGAAATCCTCACGAATCTCTGTTTCCGGCAATGTACGGAACTACTGTGATCGAGGACATCAGTGCACTGGGCATTTTAGAGACTTACGATGCGGCATCTATTATTGAGGCTGCAGACCAGGCTGCAAAAACAGCTATCGTAGATGTGATTGAACTGCGTATTGCAAAAGGTATGTGCGGAAAATCATTCATGCTGATCACAGGAGAGGTTTCTGCTGTGGAGGCATCTATCCAGAAGGCAAAAGAGCATGTTGCAGAAAAGGGCATGTATCTTGATTCTTCAGTAATCGCTCATCCGGATAAACGTATGATCGATTCTATTTTATAAAAATAAAGTTCTCAAAAGGGGGCGGGAAAATGCTGGCATTAGAAAGACGGAATCTTATCCTTGAGAAACTTCAGACAGAAAAAAGAGTGGTGGTCAGTGAGCTGAGCCAGCTCTATGATGTTTCAGAGGAGACCATACGCCGGGATCTGGATAAGCTTGAAAAAGAAGGGCTTGCCACAAAAAGCTACGGCGGAGCTGTCATCAATGAAAATGTGAGTATTGACCTGCCCTTTAATATTCGAAAAAACCAGAATGTGGCCGGTAAACAGAAAATGGCGGATATAGTTGCATCATTGGTTCAGGATGGCGATCACATTTTTCTTGATGCAAGTACTACGGCAGTATTTATTGCCAAGGCATTAAAGGAAAAAGAAAGACTTACTGTGATCACCAATTCTATGGAAATCCTGATCGAGCTTTCGGATGTATCCGGCTGGAACATCATTTCCACCGGTGGTGTTATGAAAGAAGGATATCTTGCATTTCTGGGATCCAGAACAGAAGAGGCAATCCGGTCCTATTATGTGGACAAGGTGATCTTTTCCTGCAAGGCACTGGATCAGGAATGGGGAATCATGGAATCTCAGGAAGCCTTTGGCACCACAAAGAAAGCCATGCTGACCTCCGGGCGCAGAAAGATTCTGGTTGTTGACAGTACAAAATTTGATCAGACCGCTTTTTCCGTAGCTGGGAAACTGCGGGATTTAGATATGGTTGTAACAGACAAAAAGCCTTCCGAAAAGTGGCTTGCATGTTTTACAGATGCGGGGATCGAATGCCGGTATCCGCGGATACAGCCATAGAAAAGGAGCAACATATATGAAGACTTTTGAGATGAAGACAGTCATTCATTTTGGCGAGAATGCACTGGACAGACTGAAGGATATCCCGTATCAGAGAGTTCTGATCATTACAGACCCCTTTGTTGTACAGAGCGATATGATTCATCTGATCACAGAGCCTTTACATAAAGGCGGTAAGGACTATGACATTTTTCACAATGTAGTTCCGGACGCACCTGTAGACAAGATTGCAGACGGTGTTAAAAAGTTTCTGAGCTTTCAGCCGGATGTGATCGTAGCGGTAGGCGGCGGTTCTGCTATTGACTCTTCCAAGGCAATCCGTGAATTTGCCCTGAAGATCAATCACTATGCGGATGTAGGGCTGATCGCTATTCCGACAACCAGTGGTACAGGTTCCGAGGTAACTTCTTTTGCAGTAGTCAATGATACAGAAGCAAAAGTGAAATATCCTCTTGTTTCTGACAGCCTGACGGCAGATGAAGCAATTCTTGACGCAGAACTTGTAAAAAGTGTTCCGCCGTCTATTACAGCGGATACGGGAATGGACGTATTTACTCATGCGCTGGAATCTTATGTCAGCCTTGACCATAATGAGTTTTCTTCTGCACTGGCAGAGAAATCTATTGAAATCTGCGGAGTGTTCCTTCTGAGAGCTTATCTGGATGGAACGGATATGCATGCCCGTCAGAAAATGCATGTGGCATCCTGTCTTGCAGGACTTTCTTTTAACACGGCAGGACTTGGAATCACTCACAGTATGGCGCATCAGCTTGGTGCTATGTTCCATATTCCTCATGGAAGAGCAAATGCGATGCTGCTTCCTCATATTGTAGAGTTTAACTCAAATATCAACAAACACAGCAGAAGCCAGAAAGAATATCTTCCGGCAGTGAAGAGATATGCAAATATCGCCCATATCCTGGGACTGAGTAATTACAATAAGGTGATGAGCGTTCGTTCTCTTGTAAACTGGATTCAGTTTATGCTGAAAGAAATGAACATTCCTCTTACTATTCAGGAAATAGGCACGATCACACCGGATGCGTACTTTGCGGCAGTAGAAAAAATGGCGGAGGCAGCTCTTGCAGATGCATGTACGCCTACGAACCCACGAGTACCAACCAAGGAAGATATCATTAAAATTTACACAAAACTGTGGTCCTTTTAATTAGGGAAAGCAGATGCTGTAAAAGACTTTTCTGAAAAGGTAGACACTATGAAAAGATCGAAAAGAATAGAGGCGCTGGATCGCCGGGCAGTGAATAAAGACGGTTTTATCGATGAATGGCCGGAGATGGGCTTTGTGGCTATGCACAGCCCTTATGATCCAGAACCTTCCATAAAAATTGAAGATGGCGTGATTACAGAACTGGATGGAAAGAAAAGAGATGACTTTGATTTCCTGGATCAGTTTATTGCAGATTACGCGATCCGTACAGACAGAGCAGAGGCGTCTATGGCGGTTTCTTCTCTGGAAATAGCAAGAATGATTGTGGATATCCACGTTTCACGTAAGGAAATCCTTGAGATCGTATCCGGTATCACACCAGCGAAGATGGCAGAAGTTATCAACTGCCTGAATGTGGTTGAGATGATGATGGGTATGCAGAAAATGCGTGCCAGAAAAGTGCCGGGCAACCAGGCACATATCACGAATCTGAAAGATGATCCGGTACAGATCGCAGCAGATGCGGCTGAGGGAGCATTAAGAGGCTTCAGTGAAGAGGAGACCACCATGGGTGTGGCACGTTATGCACCGTTCAGTGCAATGGCTCTTCTGATCGGCTCTCAGGTTGGACGTCCTGGTGTTCTTACACAGTGTTCCGCAGAAGAAGCAACAGAACTAGAGCTGGGAATCCGCGGTCTCACAACATATGCAGAAACTCTTTCCGTATATGGTACAGAAAAAGTATTTATCGACGGAGATGACACTCCGTATTCCAAGGCATTTTTGAATTCCGCCTATGCGTCCAGAGGTCTGAAGGTTCGTTTTACTTCAGGCGCAGGCAGTGAGGTTCTGATGGGAAGCAGCGAGATGAAATCCATGCTTTATCTTGAGTGCCGCTGCCTTTATGTGACAAAGGGAGCAGGAAGTCAGGGAATCCAGAACGGTTCTGTAAGCTGCGTAGGTGTGGCAGCCGGAGTTCCGGCAGGAATTCGTGAGATTATTGGTGAAAACCTTGTGGCAGCTCTTCTTGGACTGGAATGCGCTTCCTCCAATGACCAGAGCTTTTCCAACTCAGATATGAGAAGGACTGCAAGAACTATGCTGCAGTTTATGCCGGGAACAGACTTTATCTTTTCCGGATATGCGGCGGAGCCAAATTACGACAACATGTTTGCCGGATCCAACTTTGATGCAGAGGACTTTGACGACTATAATGTGATGCAGAGAGATATGCAGGTAGACGGTGGTCTTCGTCCGGTTACAGAAGAGGATGTGATCCGTGTACGCCGTACTGCTGGAAAAGCTGTTCAGGCTGTATTTAAATATCTTGGACTTACTGAGGTAACAGACGAACAGGTAGAGGCAGTAACTTATGCACACGGAAGCAAGGATACACTGAAGCGCGATGCAGCGGCAGATCTGATGTCTGCAGATGATATGATGAAACGCGGCATTACAGGAGTTGATGTTGTAAAAGCTCTGGCAGAAAGCGGTTATACAGAGCTTGCAGAAAATATCCTGAATATGCTGAAACAGAGAGTGATCGGAGATTATATGCACACAGCGGCGATTCTGGATGAACATTTCCAGGTAATGTCCGGTGTAAATACTCCGAATGACTATATGGGACCGGGAACCGGATACCGCGTTTCCGGCAAACGCTGGGAGGAGATCAAAGCAATTCCTCACAGGATCAATGTAAACGAATTTTAGGAGGTGTGCCATGGAAGTAAATGAACAGCTGATACGAGCCATTACTCAGGCAGTGGTGGAGCAGTTGCATAAGAATGGTGCACAGCCCCAGACACAGGCAGAAATGCAGCAGCCTTCCAGTACACAGGAACTTGCAGGCAGAACAAGGATGCGCCCGAAACATTCTTATGAGGGTGCGGTACGTGCTGCCCAGGGAACAGATCCAAAAGAGATTGTGATCGGTGTGGGCGCAGCATTTCAGACAGAGATTAATAAGACTATGGGAGGAATTCCTCTGGATGAAGTACTTCGCAATGTGAAAGCGGGTATTGAGGAAGAGGGAATGACATCCCGTGTAGTAAAGGTGCTGGATACTTCTGATGTATGCTTTATGGCACTTCAGGCAGCTAAGCTTTCCGGTTCCGGAATCGGGATCGGAATCCAGTCAAAGGGAACTACAGTGATCCATCAGAAAGATCTGTATCCACTTTCTAATCTGGAGCTTTTCCCTCAGGCACCGCTTATGGATCTGGAAACCTATCGTAAGATCGGACGAAATGCAGCCAGATATGTAAAAGGAGAGAAGGTAACTCCGATCGAGTGCACCAACGATCCTATGGTACGTGCAAAATATCAGGTGAAAGCGGCTCTTATGCATATTGTGGAAACTGAGCAGCTGGATCCGGAAAAAGGCATGATCGAATGGGAGGGAAGATAATGAGCAGCTATCCTTTAGGACAGAATGAAGCGGATACCATTACCTCCAAAACTGGCAAAAAGCTTTCTGATATTACGCTGGAAGAGGTAAAAAGAGGCAACGTACAGGCAGAGGATATCAAGATATCTCCGGAAATGCTGAAACGTCAGGGACAGGTAGCAAAGGAAGCGGATAATCCTCAGATGGAAGCAAATTTCCAGAGAGCTTCAGAACTTGCTAATGTACCGGATGAAGTAATATTAACAATGTATAATAAGCTGAGACCAAACCGTTCTACTAAAAAAGAGCTTGTGCTTATGGCACAGGAGCTTCTTGAAAAATACAATGCTCCTTATTGTGCGAAGCTGGTTCTGGAAGCAGCTGAAATTTATGAAAAAAGGGGAATTCTTCTTTGAAACTGATTGCTGGTGTTGATATAGGAAATTCCACAACTGAAGTATGTATCGGCAGCGTGGGAGAGGATGGAAGTTTTCATTTCCTCTCCTCCGCTTCCCGTATTACCACAGGAACGAAAGGAACGCTTCCTAATGTTCATGGTATTAAGGCGGCTCTTCAGGAGGCCATGGATCAAATCAGGCAGCCTTTAGAAGCTCTTGATTTAGTGCGCCTAAATGAGGCTGCACCTGTGATTGGTGACACGGCAATGGAGACCATTACGGAAACTATTATTACGGAATCTTCCATGATCGGCCATAATCCTTCTACTCCGGCAGGAGCGGGAGAGGCTGCCGGATATCTGATCCATCTGGAAAATATCTGGAAAGGAAAACCAGGTGTGCCCTATATAGCAGTGGCAGCAAATAAGTTTTCCTATGAAGAAGTGGCAGCCAGGCTGAATCAGCATATTCCGGAATTGGATATCAGGGGACTGATTCTTCAGGCAGATGAGGCTGTTCTGGTGGAAAACCGCCTGAACAGAAACATTCCGATTATTGATGAAGTACGTCATATAGAACGAGTGCCTGAGGAAAAGCTTGCCGCCATTGAGGTAGCGCTTCCGGGAACAGGAATACGAATGCTGAGCAATCCTTATGGAATTGCCACGCTATTGGGATTGAATGCAGAGGAGACAAAGGCAGTTACCCCTATTGCCAAAAGTCTGATCGGTAAAAGAAGTGCGGTAGTTATCCGTACACCAAATGGAAATATCAGAGAAAATGTTCTTCCTGCAGGTGAGATTAATTTTCACGGCACGCAGGAAATCTGTGTGAATATCGATACTGGAGCAGATACGATCATGGATAGTCTTCATAAAGCAGGTGAAATCCGGGATATTGACGGACAGCAGGATACCAACGTGGGAAATATGCTGAACCGTATCAAAAAAAGTATGACGGATGTTGCTGCAGAGGCAGACCATGAGGCAAGGATTACAGATATTCTGGCAGTAGATACCATGGCTCCGGTAGAAATTTCAGGCTCACTGGCAGGTGAGACCTGTATGGAAAAAGCGGTGGGAATCGCCGCAATGGTAAAAACAAAGCATCTTCCTATGCAGAAGATTGCAGAAAGACTGGAACAGGAGCTTCATATAAAAGCAGTGGTAGCCGGTGTGGAAGCAGTAATGGCAGCGTTAGGCTCTCTGACGACACCGGGAACAAGACTTCCTCTTGCTATCCTTGATATGGGCGGCGGCTCTACAGATGCTGCAGTACTGGAAACAGACGGCAGTGTCCGCACCACACATCAGGCAGGAGCAGGCGAGCTTGTGACCATGCTGATCCAGACAGAACTTGGACTGGGAAGCCGTACCACAGCGGAACAGATCAAGAAATATCCGATGGGAAAGGTAGAAAGTCTTTTTCATATGAGGCTGGAAAATGGTTCCATGCAGTTTTTTGAGGAGTCCATAGATCCAAGATATTATGGACATGTAGTGCTTCTTGCACCGGGTGAAATGCTGAAGGTGGAGGAAGATATTCCGATGGAAAAGATCCTGGAGGTACGCAGGGAAGCCAAGCGTAAGGTATTTGTACGAAACGCTGTCCGTGCCCTGGAAAAAGTCGCTCCGGATCATGATTTAAGAAAGATACCAAACGTGGTGCTGGTAGGAGGCTCTGCCGAAGATTTTGAAATCCCGGAGATGCTGACGGAAGCTCTTGCAGATTTCAGAATCGTTTGTGGACGGGGAAGTATCCGGGGAACCGAAGGACCGAGAAATGCAGTTGCCACAGGTTTGTTAATGTCATATTTAAGCCAATAGATGATGATTTGTACTGAAAAGTATGTTATACTGTTCGTACAGATTCAGGTTTTTTAATTTGGAAGGGGCTCGGGAGGAAACATGATCGTAAATAAACCAACTGTTATCATATATACCAGAGACCCGGATGAAGATCTTCTTCGAGAAATCTGTGCAGGAATTGAAGAAGAAGGTGTCCTTTATGAGGTACATTCCGGAAAAGGAGACATGGATACACTTGCTTATGAGGCTGCAAAAGATTCCATGCTGGGATCCGGGATCGGAATGGATGGCCGGCGAATTGCCATGCAGATGGCAAGACTTCCAAAAGGAAAAAATGTATTTGAATTAAATAATCCCCGTTTCTGGCAATGCAGGAATCTGGGGAGCAACAGTGCGAGAGCGGTAAAAAAAATGCCGTTTAAACCGATTTACACAGAAAATGGGGAGATGTCGTTATGAGCATTTATACAAAAGGCGGTGACAGAGGGACGACAAGTCTGGTACGCACAAAAAATGTTTCCAAGTCAGACGACCGTATTCAGCTTGTAGGAACCATTGACGAGCTGACAAGCCATCTGGGACTTGTAAAAACAATGATCAAAGATGAAGAGACAATTCGTCAGCTGGAAAAGATTCAGCGCATTCTGATCACGGTTATGGCAGGAGTGGCAGATCCTTATAATAAAGAATATAAGATTGAGGAACATGAGGAGGAATTTCTGGAACAGGAGATTGACCGCATGGAAGGTCTCTTTCAGAGACCTAAGGAATTTATCCTTCCCGGTCAGTGCAGACTTTCAGCAGAGCTGGATATTGCCAGAACAGTTTCACGAAGAGCCGAACGTGCCCTTGCAGCAGTCAGCGTAAAATTTGGTGCGGACAATGGTGCAAAGATTTTTATGAATCGTCTTGCAGATTACCTTTATGTGCTTGCAAGATATACAGATGCGAAGATGGATAAACCGGCTTCAGAGGCTGGTAACGACAGAAAAGAGGAGAAATCCATGGAACAGAATCAGAATCCGGCTGCCAGCGAGGCTGTGATCCAGGAAGTATTAAAGCGAATGGGTGTACAGGGCAGGATCACTCTGGACAGTGCAAAACGTCTGATCGAAAAGATTGAAGAAGAGGCAAAACGCAGAGGGAAAAAGGCAGTGATCGCCATCTGTGGACCCGAAGGAAATCCGGTTGCAGTCCATGTAATGGACGGAGCTTTTCTGGTAAGCTTTGATGTGGCAACCAAAAAGGCATATACTTCCGTGGCAGTAAAAATGTCTACTATGGAATTATCGAAGCTTGCACAGCCGGGAGAAACCTTTTATGGAGTAGATAAGATGGATAATGGAAAAATCGTTATCTTTGCAGGCGGCGTACCGCTGAAAGTAGGCGATACCATTATCGGAGGACTGGGAATCAGTGGAGGAACCGGAGAGGAAGACCATAGCCTGGCAGAGTATGGACTGTCTGTTTTGAACGAAGTATTGTAATTGTAGCTTGGTTTTGGAAAGGAAGAGAAAATGAAAGAGAAAAATATAATTAAAAGTTATTTCAAAAAATTTTTAACAATAGTGTTGGCTGTTGCCCTTGTTGTATCATTGGGAACTCCGGCAATGGAAGTGCATGCTGGAAATGATACGACAGTAATAAGATCAAACGGTCGTACTTTTTACCTGAAGACTTATAGAAAAAAAGATTACAGAGAGAAAGCATGCTTATATCAGCAGACTTCTAAAGGAAAAAAATTAGTTGCCAAAACAGGTTATTCGTATTATGGCATGAGTTACGCATTTTCTTATGGAAAAAAACTTTATTTTAATTATCAGGAAAGTAATAACATAAAAGTTTATTCTTATACGATTGGAAAGAGTGGCTTTAAAAGAGAAAGAAATAACCTGCTTCTTTTGAAAAGATATGGGAACTATGCCCTAGGATATTCAATATTCCCTACAGATATTTCACCTAAAACGATATGCATATATAATTTGCGCACAAAAAAAGTGAAAATTCTTGGAAAAGGGTATGATCCAAAATTTATTGATCGTAAAATTTATTATGCAAAATTAAGTAAAGATCTTAAGACAGCATATATAATGAGATGCAATCCTAGTGGATCCGGGCAGAAGGTTCTGAAAAAAATAAAAAGCAGATATTGCATGTTTGGATTTACAGTGGGAAAACACAGAGCTTCCTATGGAGTAATGGTAAGCAACGGACGTGCCCAGAGCAGAAGTGTAAGCTATTAAAGGGTTAAAAAAACATATAATTTTGACAAAGAGGCTAGTACATACGATAACTGTGCAGGTCTCTTTGTTTTATATAAAAAAGATGTAAGGGAGGAAAGGTAATGGGAAAAACTGGAAAGAAAGCAGGAATATTTTGTATGATCAGTATGCTTGCGATGACTGCTCCATTTAATGTATGGGCCCAGGATCAGACAGATGTGGAAACATTGGAGAGACAGGCTTAGAACATGAAAACTGCCTCTGCGGAGCTTCCTTATATTGGACTTTATAATGAAGCTCAGGAAGAAGGATTTTCCAGTTTCCGAAATGAAGAAGTGGAAAGTGTGGAATTTGGAAGAGGAGCCAGTATTACAAAAGAAAGGGTTTATCAGCTGGCAGAATATTTGAGATAGTAAAAGGAGGATCTGTGAATTCAGATCCTCTTGTATTTACCGGGAGTGATTCCCTTATACTTTTTAAATGTCCGGATAAAGTAGCTGAGATCGTTAAAACCATTCCTGTAGGCAATTTCTGTAATTGAATCGTCTGTAGTGGATAGTTCGTAGCAGGCTTGCTCGATCCGTTGATGATTCAGGTAATCCATAGGTGTCTGATGAGTCATTTCTGAGAAAAATCTGCAGAAATACTTAGGAGACATAGAGACGGATTCGGACAGCTGCTGTAAAGTCAGCGGCGAGGCATAATTGTGTTCAATGAATTCAAGCACCTGCTTTAGCTGCAGGATTCTTTTATAATCTTTGCGTGTTTTGTGAACATCTTCAAGATAGTAATGTTTACCAAAAACGATACCAAAAAAGTGGTAAAATTGTCCAATCACTGTCAGCTCATATCCCTCTGGTTTCAGCCAGACAGCATCAAAAATACTGTTTACAGTATCACAGACTTCCTGACTTTCATTTGTGAAATGGTGATAAACAAGCACTTCCTGATGTATGATCTTCTGCATATATCCGGCGCAGACAGAATTGTGCTTTAAAAAAGTATTGCCGTCAAAGACAAGACATTGATAGACACAATCCTGAGGCATTCCGCTGTGAAGAATCCCGCTATGCACAAAAATGATATCTCCGGCATTGGCAGTGAAACTTTTTTCGTCTAAAGTGACGGTGAGAGTGCCTTCCAAAACACGCATAAGCTCATATTCCACATGCCAGTGATAAGACATGACATAGCGCGGATGGGCAGGGTCAATATGATGAAATTCAAATGGAAATTCATAAGTTCCTCTTTTTCTACTTTCGTTTCGATCAAGATCATGCAAAGCAGCATCCCTCTTTCT
>NZ_CABVDF010000039.1:0-17863 GCF_902497045.1 uncultured Blautia sp.
GATCATGAATTAACATGTGTTTAAATTTTTAAGAGGAGGCTAATGTAAAATGCCGTTTAATCAGAAACCACAAAAGTTTAATGCAAAGATCAACTCTGTCACAATCGGAAGCGGAGATAAGACTGTGACATTTGGTGGAGACAGCACATTTCCATTTTATACCTTTGATGCTCCGTCAGAAAACTGCGCTAAAGTAGGCGTAGAGATTTCTGATATGGGCCTTGAAGGAATGTCTGAAGGAGTTAAGGCATATTATGACGGAGCTTCCACAATAGGTGAGATCGCTAAAAAAGCAGCAGCTATGGAAGGCGCTGACTTTGTTGCCCTGATTCTGGAAGGCGGCGATCCGAACGGTGAAAACAAACCTATTGAGGATCTGATCGCAGTTGTAAAAGAGGTTGCAGAAGCAGTAGACTGTCCGCTTGTTGTAGAAGGCTGCAAAAACGTAGAGAAGGATGCGGAACTTCTTCCGAAGGTTGCAGAAGCTCTTCAGGGAAGAAATGCCCTGATCCTTTCCGAAAAAGAAGAAAACTACAAAGCAATCGGTGCAGCAGCAGGTCTGGCATACAATCAGATCGTTGGTGCTGAGTCTGCCGTTGATATCAACCTTGCAAAACAGCTGAACGTTGTTACTACACAGCTTGGTGTTGATGCAAAAAAAATCGTTATGAATATTGGTAGTGCAGCAGCAGGTTACGGATACGAGTATGTAGTATCTACTATGGACCGTATCAAAGGCGCTGCTCTTGGTCAGAATGACAATATGCTGCAGATGCCTATTATCACACCTGTTTCCGCTGAGACATGGGGAGTAAAAGAAGCAACTGCTTCTGAAGCTGACATGCCGGAGTGGGGACCGCAGGATGATCGTGGAATTGATATGGAAGTTATGACAGCAGCTGCAGACCTTGCAGCAGGTTCTGATGCCGTTATCTTAAGACATCCGGAATCCGTAAAGACAATTTCCAAGATGATCAAAGCACTTGCGTAACGAATAGGAGGATAAAAGAGCTATGGCACTGAATGGTATTCAGATCTTTAAATTAACACCAAAGAAAAACTGTAAGGAATGTGGATGCCCGACATGTATGGCTTTCGCTATGAAAGTTGCACAGGGCGCTATGCAGATTGAACAGTGTCCGCATATGTCTGACGAGGCACTGGCATCTCTGTCTGAGGCTACTGCACCGCCAATGAAGACTATTAAGATTGGTACAGGTGAAGGCGAGTTTACTCTCGGCGGAGAAACTGTTCTTTTCAGACATGAAAAAACATTCGTAAGCAAAACAAGATATGCAGTTGCACTTTGCACAGATATGAGCGACGCAGAAGTAGAAGCAAAGCTTGCTGAGATCCCGACTGTTGATTACGAACGTATCGGTGAGAGAATGCATGTTGAGCTTGTATATGTAAACTGTGGTGAAAGCGCTGATGCTGCAGCATATACAGCACTTGTAGAAAAAGCAAAAGGACTTGGAAGAACTCTGATTCTCGGATGTTCAGATCCTGAGATCGCAAAGGCTGCTCTTGAAGTATGCAAGGACAGCAAACCGGTTCTGAACGGTGCAAACGCTTCCAACTATGAGGCTATGAATGCAGTTGCAACAGAAGCAGGCGTTGTTCTGGGTGTATCCGGAAATGATATCAATGAGCTCTATGATACTGTAGCTGCTCTTGAAAAACTTGGAAACAAGAACCTTGTTCTTGACACTACAGGTGCAGATGTAAAAGAGACATTTAAGAATACTGTACTGGTTCGCCGTGCAGCACTGAAAGATCAGGATAGAACTTTCGGATATCCGTCTCTTGTTAACCTTGTTAAGCTTGCAAAAGGTGACAAACATTTACAGGCAGCATATGCTTCCCTGTTTACTATGAAATATGGTTCTATCGTTGTTATGGAGCAGATGACCTATGCAGAAGCACTTCCGCTGTTTGGTCTGCGCCAGAACGTATTTACAGACCCGCAGAAGCCAATGAAAGTTGAGCCGGGTATCTACCCGCTGAACGGAGCAGACGAGAACTCTCTGGTAGTTACCACTGTAGACTTTGCTCTTACATATTTCGTTGTATCCGGCGAGCTGGAGCGCTCCGGTGTTCCGCTTAACCTTGTGATCAACGATGCAGGCGGACTTTCCGTACTTACTTCCTGGGCTGCAGGTAAGTTCTCCGGAACAAGTATCGCTAACTATATCAAAGAAAACGTTGAGCCGAAGGTAAAATGCCGTAAGCTTGTAATTCCTGGTAAGGTTGCTGTTCTTAAGGGTGATCTGGAATCCAAACTTCCGGGATGGGAGATTATCGTAGGACCAAGAGAAGCAGTACAGCTTGTGAAATTCTTAAAAGATATGCAGGCATAAGCCACATAAATATTTTATGGACGGGGAGTCATTGAACCTCCCCGTACCGCTACCAATTCACGTAAAGGAGAACACAGGTATGTCAAAATTTATCACAATTGGAGAAAGACTTTCAACAACTGCACCGGCAGTAAATAAAGCATTTACTGCAAGAGATCCGGAGCCGATCCTGGCAAGAGCAAAACAGCAGCTCGATGCAGGTGCAACTTACCTGGATGTAAACATCGGACCTGCTGAGAACGATGGACCAGAGCTTATGAAATGGGCTGTAGAGCTTCTTCAGGGCAATTTCGATAATGTTCCGCTTGCACTGGATACTTCCAATGTAGCAGCAATCGAGGCTGGTATTTCCGTATACAACCGTTCCAAAGGAAAACCGATCGTTAACTCTGCAGATGCAGCAGGAAGAATCGAGTACATCGATCTTGCAGCAGCTAACGATGCGATCGTTATCGCTCTTTGCAACGGCGAAGGAATCGCAAAAGACAACGACGAGCGTATGATGTTCATGCAGACCATGATGGAACGTGGTATGGAGCATGGCATGGACGTTGAAAACGATATGTGGTTTGACCCGCTGTTCCTGGTTATCAAAGGAATGCAGGACAAACAGATGCAGGTTCTTGAATTCATCAAAATGATCTCTGATATGGGTATGAAGAGCACCGGCGGACTTTCCAATAACTCCAACGGTATGCCGAAACATATCCGTCCGATCATGGACTCTGCTATGGTAGCAATGGCTATGATGCAGGGACTTACCTCCGCGATCGTTAACCCTAACGACCTTCGTCTGATGGAGACTATTAAATCCTGCGATATCATCAAGAATAACAATCTGTACGCAGATTCTTATCTGGAGATCTAATTACAGACGGACCATGATGAGGGCTGGAGACTTCGGTCTTCAGCCCTTTCTTTATAATATAAGAAAGGTGGTTGCCTGATGTTTAAGGTAACATTTGCATTTGAAGATGGCAGTGTGGTAGAGACGTATGCCAACGAAGGGGACAATCTTCTGGAAATCGCCAGAGAGGCTAATGTAGCAATTGACGCCCCCTGTTCCGGAAACGGAGCCTGCGGAAAATGCCGTGTGCAGCTGAAAAGCGGAGAGCTGGACACAAAAAAGACGTTGCATATTTCTGATGAGGAATTTCAGGAAGGATGGCGTCTTGCGTGTATGAGCAAGATCATCGCGGATGTAAAAGTGCTTGTACCGGATATTGCTTCTGCATATAAAAGCAGAATGAAAGTTGCAGATCTGAGCTCAAAAGAGGAGATTGCAATTTTTGAAAATGCCAAAAGAGAAATTCAGCTGGCCGGCATAGACCTGCGGAACAGTCTGGATGTGATCGAGGTGCGGATGGACCCTCCGTCTCTGGACGATACCATGCCGGATGTGGAGAGACTGAGCCGTGCATTACGCAAATTTATGAACCTTAAGAGAGTAAGGATTCCTTATACGGTTCTCAGAAAACTTCCGGATGTACTCAGAAACAGCAATTTTGTGATCAAATGTGTTGTTCGTACAACTCCGGATGATATGTTTGTGTATGATATTTTTGAAAATAAAGAAGACGTGGTAATTGGCGGTCTTGCGGTAGATATTGGAACGACAACAGTTTCCGCGGTTCTTATTAATATGGAAAACGGAGAGATCCTTGCCAAGAGTTCAGCAGGAAACGGTCAGATCCGTTTTGGTGCAGACGTTATCAACCGTATTATCGAAGCAGTGAAACCGGGCGGAAAAGAGAAGCTTCAGGATGCCGTGATTAAAGAAACCATCAATCCTATGATTCACGAAATGTGCAGAAGCATCAATTTCCCGGAACAGCAGATCTACAGGATGTGCGTTGCTTCCAATACGACAATGAATCATCTGTTTGCAGGGATCAATGCGGATCCGCTTCGTATGGAGCCGTATATTCCGGCATTTTTTAAGACAAATTCCCTGTTTGCCTCAGATATTGGCGTGGAGATTAATCAGGATGCCCACATCATCATTGCGCCGAATATCGGAAGCTATGTGGGTGGAGATATTACAGCAGGAACACTTGTGAGCATGATCTGGAACAGACCGGAATTTTCTCTGTTTATCGATCTTGGTACCAACGGAGAACTAGTATTTGGAAATTCCGACTTTATGATGAGCTGTGCATGTTCAGCCGGACCGGCCTTTGAAGGCGGAGATATCAGCTGTGGTATGCGTGCAACAGACGGAGCTATTGAAGCATGTACCATTGATAAGGAGACCATGGAACCTTCTTACCAGGTGGTTGGAGAACCGGGAACAAAGCCGGTAGGTCTTTGCGGTTCCGGTATCATTGATGTGATCAGTGAGCTGTTTTCCGCAGGCATTATCAATCCAAAGGGTAAATTTGTCCGTGAGGGAAAACGTATTCGTCATGACAAATATGGTATGGGAAGCTATGTGATCGCTTTTGAAAATGAAGCAGGAAGCGCTAAGGATGTAGAAATCACAGAAGTAGATATTGATAACTTTATCCGTGCAAAGGGAGCTATTTTCTCTGCAATCCGTACTATGCTCACATCATTGGATTTTGATATTTCCATGATCGATGACGTATATGTGGCAGGCGGTATCGGAAGCGGCATCAATATGCGTAATGCAGTAAAAATAGGAATGCTTCCGGACATCCCTCTGGAGAAATTCCATTATATCGGAAATTCATCCCTTACAGGTGCGTATCTGATGCTTCTTTCCACTCCGGCGGAGAAAAAGACTTACGAGCTGGCGGCAAATATGACTTATATGGAGCTTTCTACAGTTCCAAGCTACATGGATGAGTTTGTAGGGGCATGTTTTATTCCTCATACAGACGGATCTCTGTTTCCTTCAGTAGAGTAGGGAAGAAAACAATGGCTCCGGTAAACTATCCGGATTCATTGCAGTAAAAAATGAACTTAGATTTTACAGAGGTGTGCGATGAGTTCTGACTTAAATAAAGTAAAATCCACCGGTATTCAAATGAACCCGGAATCAGTGGGCGATAAACTTGGATATGAAAAAGACAGCAAGGAGAGAATGCCCTGGGAGCATTATCTTGAGGAATACAAAAAAGCAGATCCTTATGAGATTTCAGAAAGGCTTTCAATCTCCTATGATGAAACAGAGAAATGCTTTGAACTTCCGTTTCTGGGAAGCATTTATCAGATTTCCTGGCCGGAATTTCATGTGACACATAAAGAGGATGGAATAGGTTTTTATCCTTTAGAGGAAATGATCTACGCCAGAATACTGACCATACGCTTTCTTCTGGGCGGTTCCGCTGCAAAGGGAACCGGAAAGATGAAAACCTACAGAGAGATGCCCTGGGGAGAGGTCTATCTAAGACAGTTTGACGGACGCTGTATCAAACGTCTTGCCTTTTCTTATGGAAATCGTCTGAAGGATTTTAACAGGGTTATGGAGCATATTCATGCAGTTCCCGTAAAACATGGAGATACTGCTTATGAGATTGAAATTTATCCGGGATATCAGGTTCAGATGATCCTGTGGGAAGGGGATGAGGAATTCCCTCCGTCTTCACAGATCCTGTTTTCTGATAACTTCCCTGTTTCTTTTCAGGCGGAAGACATGGCAGTTATGGGAGATGTGATCATTGGGTCACTGAAAGGTTTTGTAAAAGCAATGCAATAAAAAGATAAAACATGATCAGGAGGATAAAATTATGGGATTTTCAACAAGTACATGTACAGAATTTGTTGAAGTACTGGCTTCCAAAGCGCCGGTTCCAGGCGGCGGCGGTGCATCTGCTCTTGTCGCAGCAGTAGGAACTGCTCTGGGCAATATGGTAGGAAGCCTGACAGTGGGCAAGAAAAAATATGCAGATGTAGAGGATGAGATGTGGGAGCTGAAAGCAAAATGCGACCAGCTTCAGAAGGATTTCCTTCGTCTCATCGAGAGAGATGCAGAAGTTTTTGAGCCGCTTTCCAAAGCATATGGAATGCCAAGAGAAACAGAGGAAGAAAAAGCAGAAAAAGCAAGAGTTATGGAAATTGTTCTGAAAGACGCCTGCTCAGTGCCTATGGAAATTATGGAGAAGTGCTGTGAGGCTATTGAACTGATCGTGGAATTTGGTGCAAAGGGCTCCAAACTTGCAATCAGCGACGCCGGAGTTGGCGCTGCATTCTGCAAAGCTGCTCTGAAAGGCGCCAGCCTGAACGTATACATCAATACAAAATCCATGGCAGACAGAGAATATGCAGAAGAGCTGAACAAAAAAGCAGATGCAATGCTGGAAAAATATACAAAGATCGCAGACGAGACCTTTGACAGTGTGCTTGGAAGACTGAAATAACAGCAGGATTTTTTATAAAAAACAGCAGTTTTATTTAGGAGGAATCATAAAATGGCAAAACAGTTATTAGGAAAAGAAGTAACAGCAGCGCTGAACGAAAAGATTAAAGCAAATGTAGCAGAGCTTCAGGCAAAGGGTGTGAATCCAACTCTGTGCATCATTCGCGTAGGAGAGAACCCAAGCGACATTTCCTATGAAAAAGGTGCAACTAAACGCTGCGAAACACTTGGTGTAGCATGCGAAAAAATCCTTCTTCCGGGAGACGTTTCTCAGGATGAGCTTCTTGCCACAATCGACAAGGTAAACAAAGACGACCATATCCATGGCGTTCTTCTGTTCCGTCCGCTTCCGAAGCATCTGGATCAGGCAGTGATCGAAAATGCTCTTGCAGCTGAAAAAGACGTTGACTGCATGACAGATCTTTCCATGTCCGGTGTATTTACCGGCAAAAAGATCGGCTTCCCGCCATGTACACCGCAGGCATGCATGGAAATCCTGGATCACTACGGAATCGACTGCACAGGCAAAAAAGCAGTTGTGATCGGAAGAAGCCTTGTAGTAGGCAAACCGGCAGCCATGATGCTGGTTAAGAAAAATGCAACAGTTACTATCTGCCATACAAGAACTGTTGATATGCCGTCTGTAGCACGTGAGGCTGATATCGTGATCGTTGCTGCAGGCCGTGCAGGTGTTGTTGGCGCTGACTATGTAAGAGAAGGTCAGACCATCATCGATGTAGGTATCAACGTAAACGCAGAAGGCAAGCTTTGCGGAGATGTTGATTACGCAGCAGTAGAACCGATCGTGGATGCGATCACACCGGTTCCTGGCGGAGTAGGAAGCGTTACTACTTCTGTTCTTGTAGGACATGTAGTAGAGGCTGCAATGAGAAAGGTAAATGGATGATTTTTTCTCGGAAGAATAAGCTCTTCTGGGTAAATCTGACCCTGACGGGCGCTCTGATCTTCGGAGCGCCTGTTTTTGTACAGGGTGCAGCAGATCATTCCGGAGAAGGGCAGATAAGTAAGCCGTCCTATGATATTAATACCGGACCGGGAACGGAAGGTTTTATAGACGATTCTACAGACAACACTTATGGTTATTATACGATCATGGGAACAACAACAGTGACTCTGGAAGAGATGACCGACCTGTATGAGATGCAGAGGGCAGAATACCCACAATCTTTAAAGGATGGCGGCGCAGAAACCATTGAGGATTTCTGCCGCATTATTCTGGAAGAGGCGGAGGACGAAGGCGTCCGGGCAGAGGTGGTCTATGTACAGGCAATGCTGGAAACAGGGTGGCTTCAGTTTGGCGGAGATGCGGTAGAGTCCCAGTTTAATTTTTCCGGTCTTGGAACAACGGGAGGAGGCGTTCAGGGAAACTCTTATCCGGATGTTCGCACCGGTATCCGCGCTCAGGTACAGCATCTGAAAGCCTACGCAAGTACAGAAGAGCTTTCTGGAAGCTGCGTGGATTCCCGGTTTGATATGGTAAAAAGAGGATCCGCTCCTTATGTGGAATGGCTGGGAATCCAGGAAAACCCAAATGGAGGCGGCTGGGCGGCAGGAGCCGGATACGGAGAAAAGCTGCGAAAACTTCTTACAGATCTGAAAGAAGAGTAAAAGAGATATTGTGAAGTGTAAAAAAAGGTACCGCCTTGGGGCGATACCTTTTTGTTTTAATCCAGCTGGATATCTTCCAGCTCTTTATCCGGCAGCTTTCTGGAGGACTGCGCCAGATATTTCTTTAATTCTTTAGAAGATTTGGAATAAGGCACATTTGTTCCGGCGCCGCCCATACAGCCGCCCGGACAGGCCATGCCTTCGATCATGCAGCCTTTCAGCTTGCCTGCCTTGGCAAGTGTCAGCATTTTTTTGCAGTCGGCAAGAGTTTCTGCATGTTCGATATGCACCGGTACGTCCGGATAATACTCTTTCAGACATGCTTCGATAGCGCCTGCCACACCGCCTGCTACCGCATAGCCGCGTCCGGCAGCGGTGGCGTTGTGAAGTGCATCTTCTTCGTCAAAGGATGCCGGGTCGATTTCTTTTGCATCAAAAAGTGCGTCAAGCTCCTCGAAGGTAACGACAAAATCCACATCACTGCGGACAGTTGTACGCATGGCTTCCAGCTTTTTGGAAGCACAGGGTCCGATAAATACTACCTTTGCGTCGGGATGCTCCTGTTTTACCTTTCGGGCAGTAGCCACCATAGGAGTCAGCTCCTGAGAAAGATTTCCAATCATATCCGGGAAGAATTTCTTTGCCATCATGGACCAGGACGGGCAGCAGGAGGTCAGAAGGAATGGAAGATTTCCGGTGGCAACTTCCTTTGCATAGTGGTGTGCCTCGGAGATCGCGCCGATATCTGCACCAAGAGCCACCTCATAAACATCTGAAAATCCAAGGATCTCAAGGGCGGTTTTAAACTTGCCGGGAGTTACTGCGTCACCGAACTGGCTGATGTATGCCGGAGCTACAATGGCAATGATCTTGTTTCCGTCGCGGAGAGAATGTGCCAGCTGGAAAATCTGGGATTTATCAGAGATTGCGCCAAAAGGACAGCTTACCATACACATGCCGCAGGAAACACATTTGTCATCCAGGATTTTAGCACGGCCTTGTTCGTCGCTTCCGATGGCTTTCACCCCGCATGCCTGCTCGCAGGGACGGGTGTTGTGGGAAATCGCGTCATAAGGACAGACAGCCTTGCATTTTCCGCATTTGATGCACTTGTCCTGATCGATATAAGATTTTCCGTTGATCATGGAAATGGCGCCTTTGGGGCAGGCCTGCATACATGGATGTGCCACACAGCCTCTGCACATGTCGCTGACAATATATTTGTTAGGAGGACAGGCTGCACAGGCAGACGGGATCACCTGCATAAGAGGCGGCTCATAATATTTTTCATCAATGTTGCTGGCCTCCAGACCGGAGGTAAGATGTACTGCTCTGTTTTCCGGACGGAGAGAAAGTCCCATGGCAAGGCGTACACGTTCGCTTGCCACAGCGCGTTCCCGGTAAATACTTTCCCGGTACTGGGCACGTTCTTCCACAATATTATAAGGGATGGATTCAATATCGTGGATCAGTGTTTCATCTGTGGATTCGAATCCGATTTTTGCTACTTCAGTAAAAATTTTGTGTCGTATCTGTTTTACAGGGGTATCAAGATTTCGCATAGTTATTTTCTCCTCTGTGTTATATTTGTCTGCTGATACCTGTTATATTATAGGAAAAAAATTGGATAATCAATATGAATCCTGTATTTTTACAGGCACACGTAAAATGTTTTGCAGAAAGTACAAAAACAACACAGGGATATCCCTGCAGCCCCCCATAGAAAATTGAGGAAAAAATAACAAACACGTTTAAAGAGTAACAAAGTTTTTGGTTATTTCTGAAAATTCCAGAAAAATCTGAAATATGACTTGTAGAAAATGCTGATTTCATGTATAATTACAGCATAAGTCACTGGCAAAAAGTGACAGAAATAGTGGGGATTAAGCAAACAACCGTTAAGGAGGGAAATGCATGTTAGATCAGTCTTATTACAGGAAGACGGACGAGATTATTGAGCATTATGGGCGCAAAGCAGCGTCCCTGATTCCGATTATGCAGGATATTCAGGCTGAGTATCGTTATCTTCCGGGAGAACTTCTCACCTATGTGGCTTCAGAGATCGGTGTAACAGAAGCCAAAGCATTCAGTGTAGCGACTTTTTATGAGAATTTTTCTTTTGAACCAAAAGGAAAATATATCATCAAGGTCTGTGACGGAACGGCATGTCACGTTCGTAAATCCATGCCTGTCAAGGAAGCGCTGATGAAAGAACTGGGATTAAGCCATAAGAAACATACCACAGACGATATGATGTTTACAGTAGAAACTGTTTCCTGTCTTGGCGCATGCGGACTGGCGCCGACACTTACCGTTAATGATGAGGTGCACCCGAAGATGACACCGGAGAAGGCGGTGGAGCTTCTGGAAGAATTGAGAGGTGAGAAGGCATGAGTATTATTTCAAAAGAGGATCTGCTCAATAAGCAGAAAGAAGTTCAGGATACGATCAATACCTATACCTGCCGTGTTCTTGTTTGTTCCGGCACCGGATGTATGGCTTCCGGCGCACAGAAAATCTATGACGAGATGGTAAAGCTCTGTGCAGATCTGGACGGAGTCCAGGTGGAGATGCAGAAAGATATCCCTCATCTCGGCGTTGTAAAAACAGGCTGTCAGGGGCTGTGCGAGCTTGGACCTCTTATGAGGATCCAGCCTTATGATTATCAGTATGTACATGTACAGGTTGAGGACTGCAAGGAGATCGTGGACCGTACCGTAATTGCAGGCCAGCCGGTAGAACGTCTTTTCTACAGAGACCATGACGAGGTCTGTCCTCATCCGGACGATATTCCGTTCTTAAATCAGCAGACCCGTATCGTTCTGGAAAACTGCGGCAAGATCGATGCAGAATCCATTGACGAATATATTGCGGCAGGCGGTTTTCAGGCTATGGCAAAGGCATTCTTTGACATGACTCCGCAGGATGTGATCGATGAAGTGACGAAATCCGGTCTTCGCGGCCGCGGCGGCGCAGGTTTTCCGGCAGGCAAGAAATGGGGACAGGTGGCCCGTCAGAAAGAAACCACAAGATATGTGGTATGTAATGGCGACGAGGGCGACCCGGGAGCATTTATGGACGGTTCCGTAATGGAAGGCGATCCCTATAAGATGATCGAGGGTATGGTTATTGCCGCTTATGCGGTAGGCGCTGAGAACGGATATATTTATGTAAGAGCCGAATATCCTCTTTCTGTACAGAGACTGCGTATGGCTATCGAACAGGCGGAGGCCTACGGACTTCTGGGAACAAATATCCTGGGCTCCGGTGTGAATTTCTACTTACATATCAACAGAGGCGCAGGTGCGTTTGTCTGCGGCGAGGGTTCTGCCCTGACTGCATCTATCGAAGGCAACAGAGGTATGCCCCGAGTGAAGCCGCCCCGTACTGTAGAAAAGGGACTGTGGGAAAAGCCTACTGTTCTGAATAACGTGGAAACCTATGCGAACGTTCCGAAGATTATCCTTCAGGGCGCAGACTGGTTCCGTACGATCGGAACAGAAGGCAGCCCGGGAACAAAAACCTTCTCTTTGACAGGCGCAATTGAAAATACAGGTCTGATCGAAGTTCCCATGGGAACAAATCTCCGTCATATCATTTATGATATCGGCGGCGGACTGAAAAGCGGTGCTGCATTTAAGGGTGTTCAGATCGGTGGTCCTTCCGGTGGATGTCTGGTGGACGATCAGCTGGATCAGCCTCTTGATTTCGATTCTGTAAAGAAACTGGATGCGATCATGGGTTCCGGCGGACTTGTTGTTATGGATGAAAATACCTGTATGGTTGAGGTTGCACGTTTCTTTATGAGCTTCACCCAGAGAGAAAGCTGCGGTAAATGTGTTCCATGCCGTGAAGGTACCAAACGTATGCTGGAGATCCTGGAACGCATCGTTGCAGGTAAGGGAGAAATGTCGGATCTTGACGAGCTGGAAGAGCTTGCGAATATGGTGCAGAGTATGGCTCTTTGCGGTCTCGGAAAGAGCGCGCCTCTTCCGGTCATCAGCACACTGAAGCGGTTCCGCAGCGAGTATGAGGAGCATATCAGAGATAAGAAGTGCCGTGCAAAGGTTTGTACAGCCCTTCGTCAGTTCCACATTAATGAAGAATTCTGTATCGGATGCGGCAAATGTGCCAAGAACTGTCCGGCAGGAGCAATCACCGGAAAGATCAAACATCCGTATCACATCAATAATGATCTTTGTATCAAGTGCGGCGCATGTAAGGATAACTGTAACTTTGATGCAATTTATGTGGAAGCGTAAAAGGGAGGAACGATTATGGGTACAATGACCATTGACGGTAGAAAAGTTGAATTTACCGATGAAAAAAATGTCCTGACCGTTATCCGCAAGGCAGGCATTAATATACCGACACTGTGCTATCATTCCGAGGTTTCTACCTTCGGCGCATGCCGTCTGTGTACAGTGGAGGATGACAGAGGCAGAACCTTTGCCTCCTGTTCAGAAGAACCAAGAGACGGAATGGTGATCTACACCAATTCCGGAAGGATCAAAAAATATCGTAAGCTGATCGTGGAGCTTCTTCTTGCAGCACACTGCAGAGACTGTACCACCTGTATCAAAAGCGGCGAGTGTATCCTTCAGGAACTGGCACACCGTCTTGGAGTAAGAGACATCCGTTTTGAAAATACAAGAGAGATTCATGAGATTGACACAAGCTCACCGTCCCTTGTAAGGGATCCCAATAAATGCATTCTTTGCGGAGACTGTGTACGTGCCTGTGAAGAACTTCAGGGAATCGGCGCTCTGGGATTTGCATACCGTGGAACAGAAGCCATGGTTATGCCGGCATTTAACAAGAAGATTGCGGAGACGGACTGCGTAAACTGCGGTCAGTGCCGTGTATTCTGTCCGACAGGAGCGATTTCCATTAAGAATCATATGGATGAAGCATGGGAAGCACTTGCAGATCCGAATGTGCGGGTGGTTGCTCAGATTGCCCCGGCGGTTCGCGTGGCAGTGGGAGACCATTATGGACAGCCCAAGGGCCGCAGTGTGATGGGCAAGATCGTCAATGCGCTCCACAGAATGGGCTTTGATGAAGTTTATGATACTACTTTCAGCGCGGATCTTACCATTATGGAAGAATCTGCAGAATTCCTGAAAAGAATAGAAAAGGGAGAAAACCTTCCGCTTCTGACTTCCTGCTGTCCGGCATGGGTGAAGTTTGTCACCGACCAGTATAAGGATTTTATCCCGAATATTTCCACCTGCAGATCACCGCAGCAGATGATGTCTGCCGTGATCAAAGAATATTTCCGTGAACCGGAACACGCGCAGGGCAAAAAAACTGTGATGGTTTCTATTATGCCATGTACAGCCAAGAAGGCGGAAGCTATCCGTCCGAACAGCTTTACCAAAGGCGAGCAGGACACCGATATCGTTATCACCACTACGGAGCTGATCCGTATGATCGATAACTTTGGTCTTGACTTTGCTTCTCTTGATCCGGAAGCCTGCGATATGCCGTTTGGATTCGGTTCCGGCGGCGGCGTGATCTTTGGTGTGACCGGCGGCGTTACAGAGGCAGTTTTAAGACGTCTTACGGATGACCACAGCAAGGAAGCGATGAGAGAAATCTCCGAATGCGGCGTCCGCGGCGACGAGGGCATTAAAGAGTTCAGCGTTCCTTATAAGGGAATGGATGTGAAGATCTGCGTAGTCAGCGGTCTTGCAAATGCAAGAAAGGTGATGGACCGTGTGAAAAACGGCGAAGCTGAATACCATCTTATTGAGGTAATGGCATGCAGACGAGGCTGTATTATGGGTGGAGGACAGCCTACCAGAGCCGGTGACAGGACCAAGGCTGCAAGAGCCAAAGGTCTGTACAATGCAGACAATACCATGATCATCAAGAAATCAGATGAGAATCCGCTTGTGATCGAGCTTTATGATACTCTTCTGAAAGGAAAAGAGCACGAACTGCTTCACAATGAATTTTATTAAAAAGTGTGAATAAAAGGGCGGGGATGACTGTTAAAAGCAGAGCATCCCCGCTCGTTTGAGGTTCTTTTATTACCTTTTTGTTTTGGAATCCTATCTTGCGTAACCTTCTTTTTTGCGTTAAAATACTTTTAGTAATTCATTCCAAACTACATAATAAAGAGGTGCAAATATGCGTGAAATACAGGCATCACAGATTACAGATGTGATCGAACGTCTCTGCATAGAGGCAAACACAGTTCTGCCGGAGGATATGAAGCAGGCCATTCAGACCTGCAGGGCATGTGAGGACGGTGAAATTGCCAGGGGAGTTCTCGACAACATTATTGAAAATTATCAGATTGCAGAAAAAGAATGTGTTCCTATCTGTCAGGACACGGGAATGGCATGTGTATTTCTGGAAATTGGCCAGGATGTTCATATTTCCGGCGGAGATCTGACAGAAGCAGTAAATGAAGGGGTACGCAGAGGCTATGACAAGGGCTACCTGCGTAAATCTGTTGTAAAAGATCCTGTCCGCAGAGGAAATACAGGAGATAATACACCGGCTATGCTGTACACGGAGATTGTGCCCGGTGAGCATATAAAGATCACAGTAGGCCCAAAGGGCTTCGGAAGTGAAAACATGAGCGCCATCCGTATGTTCAAGCCATCTGCCGGGCTGCAGGGCATCAAGGATTTTATCCTGGAAACAGTAGAAACAGCAGGACCGAATCCCTGTCCGCCTATGGTTGTGGGAGTGGGGATCGGAGGGACCTTTGATAAGGCGGCTCTTCTGGCGAAAAAGGCGCTGATGCGTCCGGTAGATTCCGGGAATCCGGATCCCTATTATGCAGATCTGGAAAAAGAAATGCTTCAGAAGATCAATGAACTGGGTATCGGTCCTCAGGGATTTGGCGGAAGGACAACAGCAGTAGGATTAAATATTGAGACCATGCCTACTCATATTGCCGGAATGCCCTGTGCTATTAATATAAGCTGCCATGTAACACGACACAAAACGGAGGTGCTTTAAGATGGAACGACATATTACTTTGCCCCTGACAGAAGAAGTGGCAAGAAGCCTTCACGCAGGAGATTCTGTGTATCTTACGGGCGAGATCTATACCTCCAGAGATGCAGGACATAAAAGAATGTGCGAAGCCCTTGCCCGGGGAGAAGAGCTTCCTTTTGATCCCAAGGATGCAACAATCTATTATGTAGGGCCAACCCCTGCCAAACCGGGTCAGGTGATCGGTTCGGCAGGTCCCACTACCAGCGGAAGGATGGATGCCTATGCTCCGACGATGATGTCTGTAGGAGCAAGGGGAATGATCGGTAAAGGTGCAAGACTTCCGGAAGTTGTTGATGCCATGAAAAAGTATGGCGGAGTATATTTTGGGGCTATTGGCGGCGCCGGGGCTCTTCTGGCTAAATGCATCAAAAAAGCAGAGCTTGTGGCGTATGAAGATCTTCAGTCAGAAGCTTTGAGACGTCTTTATGTAGAGGATATGCCTCTTGTGGTAATCATTGACAGCGAGGGCAGAAACCTTTACGAAGAAGGCAGGGAGGCTTATCTTCAGAATCGTAAAAAGTAAAATAATCAGGTTTCTTGTTAACGATACGGAGCATGCTTGAAAATAGAGAAAAAAACTCCAAAATAGGTTGACACAGAGGAAGAAAAAGGATTATACTGAAAACATAAAAGGGAATGAAGAATATCCCAGCATAAATTAAAAAGGAGGAATTGCCGATGTCAGTAATGGATGGATGTGAAAGCCAGCACAGAACTTCCGTGATCGAAGAGAAGGTCTGTCCGAAATGTGGAAAGGAAGTGGAGGTATTTACTTCCCGCGGAAAGATTACAGAGGATACTGCCTGTGACTGCGGATATGTATTTAAAGCAGAAGAAGCAGTTCCGCTGAAAACAGAGCCGAAAGAGAAATAACATCAGGTTTTGTACAGAAATTTTTTTAAAGGTAACATGAACGAAAATCCCCCTGCATATAAATATAACAATACATGGGATTGTTTGAATATATGCAAGGGGGAATTTTTATGGAAAATTTTCAGGTTTACCGGGATATTCAGGCGCGTACCGGCGGTGATATATACATAGGTGTTGTTGGTCCAGTCCGTACAGGAAAGTCAACTTTTATCAGGCGTTTTATGGAGCAGATCGCACTGCCTGTAATCGACAGCGAAAAGCAGGGGGAGATCAGGGATCAGCTGCCTTTGAGCGGTTCGGGAAAACTGATCACCACAGTAGAACCGAAATTTATTCCAAAAGAAGCGGTTCCCGTCACATTAGGAGACGATCAGAAGGTTAAGATCCGTCTGATCGATTGTGTAGGATACCTGGTAAAGGATGCCTCCGGTCATGTGGAAGAAGGAAAAGAAAGAATGGTAAAACCCCCCTGGTTTTCTAAGGAAGTCCCTTTTCATGAAGCCGCATCGATAGGGACCAGAAAGGTGATCAGAGAGCATTCTACAATAGGGCTTGTTGTTACCACTGACGGAAGTTTTGGAGAAATTCCCGGAGAAAATTTCCGGGAAGCAGAGGAGATTACAGTAAACGAATTAAAAAGCCAGGGCAAACCATTTCTGATGCTTATAAACTCTCAGTTTCCCTATAAAGAAGAAACTTTGCAGCTTGCCGGGAAACTGCAGGAAAAATATGGAGTGTCGGTAATGACGGCCAATTGTGAACAGCTGCGCAAAGAAGATATTACCAGGATACTTGAAAAGATTCTTTATGAGTTTCCTGTCAGTGAGATTCATTACTATATTCCAAAATGGACAGAAATGCTTCCGGCGGATCATGAACTGAAATCTCAGATCCTGGAACAGATCAGGGACAGAATGGCCCATCTGGCCCATATCCGCGATATTACAAAAGATTCTGTGAAGCTGGAAGGTCCTTTTGTACAGGATACGCTTCTGGAGGATGTAAATCTTTCTGACGGAACCGTAAAAATCAGGATCCAGATTAAAGATGAGTATTACTATAGTATATTAAGTGAGCTTTGCGGAATTTCCATGAAAAGCGAATATGAGCTGATCCATACAATGAAAGAGCTGTCTGAGATGAAAGCTCAGTATGTAAAGGTACAGGATGCCATTGAATCTGTGCGGGGAACCGGCTATGGGGTGGTAGTGCCGGAACTGTCGGAAATTGAGATAGAGGAACCGGCTGTCATACGGCAGGGAAATAAATTTGGTGTAAAGATCCGTTCTAAAAGTCCTTCCATCCATATGATACGTGCCAACATCGAGACGGAGATCGCTCCAATTGTAGGTACAGAGCAGCAGGCAAAGGATCTGATCCAGTATATCGGAGAAAGCGGACAAAGGGGAGAAAGCATCTGGGAGACAAATATTTTCGGAAAATCCATCGAACAGCTGGTTCAGGACGGGATACGCAGCAAGATAACTGCCATTGGAGAAGAAAGTCAGTCAAAGCTTCAGGATACTATGCAGAAAATCGTGAATGACAGCAAGGGAGGCCTGGTCTGCATTATTATTTAAAAAACAGAATTTAAAGAAAAAGACTGATGCGGGATTCTGTATTATAAACAGACGGCATCAGTCCTTTTTTTATTCATTTATAT
>NZ_CABVDF010000040.1:0-17772 GCF_902497045.1 uncultured Blautia sp.
TTTTGAGAAAGTAATATATTTTTCAAAGGGAACTGGATTTGCAAACAGGCTTGATAAGAGTAAGCGCAGATGAATGATAAAAAATATTTTGGATGTAAACCCTGCGGAAAAGATGGAACAGCAGATTGGTTTGGTCTTTGAGGAAAAAGGAGAATCATATGGTAACGATCAATGAGGAAAAATGTATTGGATGTGGACTTTGTGCTGCTGACTGTAGTGTCGGCAGCATCATGATCAAAGATAAAAAGGCAGTGATCAAAAACGATTGCTTTCACTGCGGCCATTGCGTGGCAATCTGTCCGTCAGGGGCAGTATCCATACCAGAATACGATATGGATGACGTGGAAGAATATGAGAAGGAAAGTTTTTGTCTGGAACCGGAAAAGCTGCTGCACAGCATTAAATTCCGTCGTAGTGTCCGCAGCTATAAGCCGGTAAAGGTGCAGAGAGAAGAACTGGAAAAGCTGCTTCAGGCAGGAAGATATACGGCTACTGCAAAAAATAACCAGGACTGCTGCTTTGTGTTTGTCCAGAATGAGCTGGACAGGCTGAAAGAGATGGTCTGGGAGTACATTGATGAAATGGAGAAAAGGGAAGGGCGGAACATCGCAAGAGAGCTGCTTCCTTATGTTGCTTTTAACAGAAGAAGGAAAAAGGATCCAAAGGATGATTATTTATTCCGGAATGCACCGGTGGTTCTTTTTATCACTTCTGACTGGCCGCTGGATGCAGGCCTTGCGGCTCAGAATATAGAAAATATGGCGGTTTCTTTAGGATTGGGCGTTTTATATAATGGATATCTGGCAAGGATTGCAGAAGCAAACGAGGAACTGAAGCAGTGGCTGGATATAAAGGGAAAGACCATTAAGGCATGTATGCTGCTGGGATATCCGGAAAGAATCTATGCCAGAACAGCGCCAAGAAAAGAGGCAAATGTAATCTGGAAATAAAAAAGGAACGACATCTGTGCATTAAGATATCACAAAAAATAAAAGATCAGGGAGGATTATATTATGAGCAGAAAAGTAAAATGGGGAGTTTTAAGTACAGCAGATATTGCAAAGCGCTGCACTATACCAGGTATGCAAAAAGCGGAGAACTGTTGCCTGTATGGGATTGCGGGACGTTCAAAGGAAAAAGTGGATCAGTACAAAGAAACATTTGGTTTTGAAAAAGCGTATTATTCTATGGATGAAATGCTGGATGATCCGGACATCGAAGTAGTTTATATTCCGCTTCCGAATACCTTACATAAAGAGTGGGTATTAAAGGCCGCTGCAAAGGGAAAACATATTTTGTGTGAAAAGCCTTTATCAGGAACCGAGGCAGATGTAAAGGAAATGATCGACGCTTGTGAGAAAGCTGGAGTATTATTTATGGAAGCGTTTGCGTATTTACACAGTCCTCTGATCACTTCCGTAAAAGCAACACTGGATTCAGGAATCATTGGTGAGCTTTCTTTCATGGAGTCTATTTTTATCACTCCAGGATATACGCCGGATAATATCCGTGTCCGTCGTGAGACATTAGGCGGCTCTGTTTATGATCTGGGCTGCTATTGTACCAGCCTGATGTTGGCTTTATTTGGAGAGGAGCCAAAAGAAGTCAGGGCAATCGGTCATTTTACTGATCAGCACATTGATGATTTTGCTTCTGCATATTTTCATTTTGATGAAAACCGCAGAGCGTGCATGGTATCCGGTATGTGCTCTGCACAGAGAGGCGACCGGTTCTTCCTTTATGGAACAGAGGGAACCATTGAAGCGCCTATTCCTTTTAATGCAGATGGAGAACTTACTTATTATGTGAAAAAGGGAGAGGATTGTCAGGAGGTTCACGTGAGTGTGCGGGACAATTATTGTCTGGAAGTAGAGCAGCTTGGAAATTGTATCCTGAACGGAGAACAGCCCCATGTGACCCATGAATTTTCTTTACAGAATGCCCGGGTGATGGATAAAATTTTAAAAGAGATCGGGTATTGATCCAAAATGAAAGTAGGATTTATGAAAAAGAAAAAAATTATAACATGGATATTGAGCCTTGTGACAGCCTCGGCATCTATATGTATGGTATCAGCGCAGCCACAGGAAAAAGCAACCCAAATAATGGGAGATCAAATTAAAAATAATCTAAATAACGAGATTTCCGCACCTGCAGCAAGAACAGAAGTTGAGGAAGAACCCAAAGGGGATGTTCAGGAAGGATTATATGTTGTGCCAGGTACCCAGGATTATTTATTTATCAAAGAAACGGAGGGAACAATTTCATTTCATGCAAAATGGAAGAATGCTGGAGAGATAAAAAGCAGTGCTGTGTTTTTTAAAGAAAATAAGTATTCTTTTCAGAATGGAGATGATGAAAAAGGTGACAGTATTTCGGGGAATTTGATATTTGAAGATAAAAAGGCGAGTTTAGTATTTAATGAAGACTGGTTTCTTCCTAGGAAAACAGAATATATATGGCTGAGAGATGCTATGTGGGAATTTTCAAATGAGCAATTAGAAGAAATGTCCAGAGAATTGGGAGTTCCGGATAGTCTGAATGTGAGTTATATTCAGGATGAGGCTTTTTATTGGGATGAAGGAGAGAAATATCTTAGCCATGTGCATGTCATATATCAGGATAGGGAAGTGGCAGGCGTACAGGCAGATTCTTTTACGGGAGAAATGGTAAAAGAGATATATACTTATTCCTCAGATCTGCAGACAGAAAATTCAAATATTGATGTTGAAACAGAGGTTCTGGATATCAGGGAAGATTATAATGAGATAATGCAAAATATTTCAAATCATAAATATACAGAAGGACAATTGAGCAACGGTGCAGTTTTTTATATGGGTGAAAAAGGACTGGCATCCATTGTTGTCCCGAAAAATATAGATGGGAGTGAATACAGCAGATCTTATTATTATAGAGACGGAGAATTGTTTTTTGCCTATTATGAGGGAAAAGATGCTCATCGGTTTTATCTGACACAGGGAAGACTGATACGATGGAGATATTCAGCTGATGCAGCAAATCCACAGAATGCGATAAACCATGATAGAGAAAACTCTCAGGAATATCTTGAAATGGGAAAGAGACTTAATCAGGATAATTATGCATTACAGCCGTATTTAGATGAATATTTTGGAGTGTAAATACGGAATCAGAAAACCGTTGGATCTGAACATATTTTCTGTGATTTATATACAGAGAAAAAGTTACAAATCCAGCGGTTTTTGCTTATAAAATTTTATACAGGCAGATTATTTTATGAGGATTGGGACCATACTGGATTCCTTAGGAATATCTGCACCCAGTTTGACTTTCCGTTAGAGCGATAAAATCCGACACAAAGGTGGGTAAAAGAGGGATTCAGGATATTTGCCCTGTGTCCGGGACTGTTCATCCAGAGATTCATAACTCCCTGAGGAGTGGAAGCACGGGAATATCCCGCAGCGATATTTTCGCCTGATGCCCATGAATGGATATTATATTCGGAAAGTATGGAAAAACAGGAGCTTCCATTTGGCCGGATGTGATCGAAAAGTTGATTGATTTCTTTGGCGCGCTTCATGGCCGCTTTGTCCCCAGGTACATATGCCTTAAGCAAAGGAAGTCCTGCTTTTTTTCGTTCTTTGTTTACCAGATTTAGAACCTGGGATGCCATTCGGGAAGCTTCTGACTGAATACGGACAGTAACCTTACAGGTTGCTTTTTTTCCAGATCCGTCTCTGGCAGAAACAGTGATGACAGTGGTTCCATTGGAGACTGCAGTAACCTTACCTGAACCGTTTACAGTGGCTGCTTTTGGATTGGAGCTTTTCCAGATGATGGATCTGTTTGTAGCATTACGCGGTAAAACAGACGCAGATAAATGGTAACTGCTGCCTTTTTTGTTAAAGGCCAGAGAGGTACGGTTCAGTTTTATCTGACTGACCCGAAGAGGTACAGTAATGGTTCTTCCTTTTTTATCGTAGGGACCCTGTTTACGGGAATATTTGTTATACCCACGAACCACGTAGGTGTATTTTTTTCCACCTGTCAGAGGACATTTGGAAGTAGATATATGTGTATAAGAGGTTCCGGTCGTAGAAGATATATATTTCCATGACCGGGCACCGTATTGTTTATAGTAAATACGATAGCCGGTTGCCCGGGTTGTTTTTTTCCAGGAAAGGGTTACTTTTCTGGAAGGTGAGGCGGAAATTTTGGCAATGGTTACTTTTGCCGGAACTGCAGAATTTGAAGCGGCAGATATGCTGGCAGAACTCAGTATAGAAACAAACAGAATCATACTGAATAAGACAGCTATCCATCTTTTTTTCTTTTTCATAGCGTCATCTCCTTATGAAATAAATTTTGACAGACAAGGGGTTCTTATGACAGTATTATACAATAGAACCTGGATTTTGTCTCTATCCATGCTGTAAATAAAAATCCTCAAACCGCGATTATGGCAGTTTGAGGATTTTTGTGTCGGGAAATTATTCTTTTTTATCTAAATTCTTCATTGCAGTAGACAGCATCAGTTTGATACGGTTCAGCTGGTTTACTTCACTTGCTCCGGGATCGTAGTCAATGGCAACGATATTGGCGCCTGGATGAGTCCGGCGTATCTCCTTGATCACGCCCTTGCCCACGATATGGTTGGGCAGGCATCCGAAAGGCTGGATGCAGACGATATTCGGAACTCCTCCATTGATCAGTTCCAGCATTTCTCCTGTAAGGAACCAGCCTTCTCCGGTCTGGTTGCCCGGGGAGACGATTGGTTCAGCCATTTTTGCAAGGTCACGGATATCTGCCGCAGGAGAAAAATGACGGCTTTGTTCCAACGCCTCGTTGGCTGCTTTTCTCAGCCAGTCAATTGCTTTGATTCCCCAGTTGGCAACATCGGCTTTAGATTTTTTGAAGCCTAGATATTCTGACTTAAAATTCTGGTTGAAGAAACAGTAGCTGATAAAGTCGATGAGATCCGGGCATACAGCTTCGGCCCCCTCTTCTTCCAGAAGCTCTGCCAGATGGTTGTTGGCAGCAGGAAGGAATTTTACAAGAATTTCTCCGACAATTCCTACGCGGGGCTTACGCTGACCGGTAATAGGAATCATATCAAAATCATGAACCATTTCTCTGCACAGCTTTTTAAAATGGACATGACTGACGCTTCCGCTTTGGATAAAGGCAATAGCTCTCTGTTCCCAGATTTTGTGTTTTCGGTTTACGATGCCTTTTTCCTGTTCATAAGGACGCATCCGATAAACGCATTTCATAAGGATATCTCCAAATACAGCGCCATAGCAGATTTTCTTTACAAGAGGAAGCGTGAGCTTGAAACCGGGATTGCTTTCCAGTCCGCTTAAATTAAGTGAGATTACCGGAACCTGCTCCATTCCGGCTTTTTTCAGAGCACGGCGGATAAAAGCAATATAGTTGGAAGCACGGCATCCACCGCCGGTCTGGCTCATGATCACGGCTGTTTTATCCAGATCATATTTACCGGATAAAAGTGCGTCCATGATCTGTCCTACAACAATCAGAGAAGGATAGCAGGCATCGTTATTTACGTATTTCAGTCCAACATCCACAGCCTCCCGGTTGTCGCTGGGAAGTACTTCAAAATGATAGCCGCAGGTATTAAAAGCTGCCTGAATGATATTAAAATGGAAAGGTGACATCTGCGGGCAGAGGATGGTATAATCCTTTTTCATTTCTTTTGTAAAGACAACTTTTTCTATAGAAGCTGGCTGAAGCTCGCGTTTTTTATGCTGCTTTTCTTTGGCGCGAAGGGCTGCCAGAAGAGAGCGGATGCGGATACGGGCGGCTCCGAGATTATTTACTTCGTCAATCTTTAAACAGGTATAAATTTTACCGCTTCCGTCCAGAATCTCGTATACTTCATCTGTAGTAACCGCATCCAAACCGCAGCCGAAAGAATTCAGCTGGATCAGATCCAGGTCTTCCCGTGTTTTGACAAAGCTTGCTGCTGCATAAAGGCGGGAATGGTACATCCACTGATCGTTGACGCGGATAGGCCGTTCAATTTTTGCCAGATGGGAGATAGAATCCTCTGTAAGGACTGCAAGCCCGTAGCTGTTGATCAGATCCGGGATTCCGTGGTGGATTTCCGGATCGATATGGTAAGGACGTCCTGCAAGGACGATTCCACGGCGTCCTGTTTTCTCAAGGTAGGCAAGAGTTTCTTCCCCCTTTTTCTCGATATCGTTTCTTGCGGCAGAAAGCTCTTTCCAGGCCGCATGGGCAGCTTCACGTACCTCTTTTGCGGGAAGTTCTGAAAATACCTGCACAAGCCGGTCAGTCAGAACCACTTCCGAAGTAAAGGCCAGGAAAGGATTACGGAAATCAATATCTGGATCATGGAGCTCATCCACATTGTTTTTGATATTTTCCGCATAGGAGGTAACGATAGGGCAGTTGTAGTGATTTACTGCATCTGGAAATTCATTTCTTTCATAGGGAATACAGGGATAAAAAATAAATTTGATTCCCTTTTTCAAAAGCCAGGTTACGTGTCCATGTACCATTTTTGCAGGATAACATTCAGATTCGCTGGGGATGGATTCAATTCCCAGCTCGTAAATCTTTCTGGTGGATGTAGGAGAAAGAACCACTTCGTAGTTCAGCTTTGTGAAGAAGGTGAACCAGAAAGGATAATTCTCAAACATGTTCAGTACCCTGGGAATTCCCACTTTTCCACGAGAAGCACGGTCAGGGGAAAGCGGTTCATAAGAGAAGATTCTCTTATACTTGTATTCATACAGGTTTGGTACATGATCTTTGTTTTTTTCTTTGCCAATGCCTCGTTCACAGCGGTTTCCGCTGACAAACTGGCGGCCGCCGCTGAATTTATTGATGGTAAGGCGGCAGTTGTTGGTGCATCCCCGGCAGTTTGCCATGGAAGTGCTGTATTTCAGAACATTGATCTTGTCAATAGAGAGCATGGAGGTCTCTTTGCCTTCTTCATATCTTTCACGGGCAATCAGCGCTGCGCCAAAAGCTCCCATGATGCCGGCAATATCAGGACGGATCGCCTGGCAGTCCGCTATTTTTTCAAAGCTTCTCAGAACAGCGTCATTATAGAAGGTCCCTCCCTGGACAACAATATGTTTTCCAAGCTCAGAAGCATCTGAAACTTTTATTACCTTATAGAGAGCATTTTTTATTACAGAATAAGCCAGTCCGGCAGAAATATCAGAAACCTCTGCTCCCTCTTTCTGCGCCTGCTTTACTTTGGAATTCATAAAGACTGTACATCTGGTTCCAAGATCGATGGGATGTTCAGCAAAAAGAGCAGCTTTTGCAAAATCCTGCACGCTGTAGTTCAGAGACTTTGCAAAGGTTTCGATAAAGGAACCACAGCCCGAGGAACAGGCTTCATTAAGCTGTACACTGTCTACAGTCTGATTTTTGATTTTAATACATTTCATATCCTGCCCGCCAATATCCAGGATACAGTCTACTTCAGGGTCAAAGAATGCAGCGGCATAGTAGTGAGAAACTGTTTCTACCTCTCCTTCGTCCAGAAGAAGGGCAGCTTTGATCAGTGCTTCTCCGTATCCGGTAGAACAGGAATAGGCAATATGAGCGTCTTCCGGCATCAGAGAATAAATTTCCTGAATGGAACGGATGGCAGTTTTTAAGGGGCTTCCGTTATTATTGCTGTAGAAGGAATACAGAAGACTTCCGTCTTCTCCTACAAGGGCTGTTTTTGTAGTGGTGCTTCCTGCATCAATGCCCAGATAACAGTTTCCATGATAAGAAGAAAGTTCTCCGGCAGAGACCTTGTAGGAACTCTGACGCTGTGCAAACTCCTGGTAATCCTCCTGCGAAGAAAAAAGTGGTTCCATACGTTCTACTTCGAAATCCAGCTTGATAGAATTGCGAAGCTGATTTCTCAGAGCTGTAAGGGAAACCGAAACTTCCTCTTTTGCATTCAGCGCAGATCCGATGGCTGCAAAAAGATGGGAATTGTCAGGAACAATGGTGTGCTCCTCATCCAGCTTCAATGTACGGATAAAGGCAGCCTTCAGTTCAGACAGAAAATGAAGAGGACCGCCTAAAAATGCCACATGTCCCCGGATAGGTTTTCCGCAGGCAAGTCCGGAAATAGTCTGATTTACCACAGCCTGAAAAATGGATGCAGAAAGATCTTCTTTTGTGGCTCCCTCATTGATCAGCGGCTGGATGTCTGTTTTTGCAAAAACACCGCAGCGGGCAGCAATGGGATAAAGTGCCTTGTAATTTTTGGCGTACTCATTCAGTCCCGGAGCATCTGTCTGCAGAAGAGATGCCATCTGATCGATAAAGGATCCGGTACCTCCTGCACAGATTCCATTCATACGCTGTTCAATATTTCCATCTTCAAAATAAATGATCTTGGCGTCCTCACCGCCCAGTTCTATAGCTACATCTGTCTGTGGGGCGATTTTCTGGAGGGAAGAGGAAACGGCAATGACTTCCTGGACAAAAGGAATTTCCAGATGATTGGCAAGGGTCAGACCTCCGGATCCGGTGATCACCGGATGCAGGGTGAGCTCGCCAAGCTTCTGGTATGCTTTCTGGAGGAGATCAGCGAGAGTTTCCTGTATATTGGCAAAGTGTCTCTCGTAGTCGGCGAACAGTAAGGTGTCGTTTTCATCAAGAATCGCAATCTTTACAGTAGTAGATCCGATATCAATTCCCAATGTATATGTACTCATAAAGTGTGAATCAGCCTCCTAATCTTGTATCAGTTTCGTTGTATTGCATGTGTTCTTTCTTATTAAAAGTATGTCAAAATATAAAGATTCCGTAACATTATACGACAAAGTTTTTGAAATGACAATGCACAACTTTCACAATTTGTAAGGGAAATATAAGGAAGAAAACCAGAATATGGATGAAAAAAATCGAAATTTTAATTTATGGAAAAAAAGCTGAAAAGCCAGATGCAAGAAGTGAAAATCCCTTTCCGGACGCTTTACATTTGAGAAAATTCCAGTTATACTGAAATACAAATGAATTTCAGAAAGGGAAAAATATGGCAGAATATAAATTACTGAAAACAGAAGGACGTGCCAAACGGGCAGAGTTTCACACAGTCCACGGTACGATCCAGACTCCTGTATTTATGAATGTAGGAACGATTGGAGCCATTAAAGGAGCTGTATCTACCATGGATCTCCATGAGATCGGCACCCAGGTAGAGCTTTCCAATACTTACCATCTTCATGTTCGCCCAGGCGACAAGGTGGTGAAACAGCTGGGCGGTCTTCATAAGTTTATGGTGTGGGATAAGCCCATACTGACAGACTCCGGCGGATTTCAGGTGTTTTCTCTTGCAAAACTCCGTAAGATTAAGGAGGAAGGGGTTCATTTCCAGTCTCATATTGACGGACATAAGATCTTTATGGGACCGGAGGAAAGCATGCAGATCCAGTCGAATCTTGCGTCTACTATAGCAATGGCTTTTGATGAGTGCCCAAGCAGCGTGGCGGATCGTGATTATGTACAGAAGTCTGTAGAACGTACAACCCGCTGGCTGGCACGGTGTAAAAAAGAAATGGAACGTCTGAACAGTCTGCCGGATACCATCAATAAAAATCAGCTTCTTTTTGGTATCAACCAGGGGGCCGTTTATGAAGATATCCGTATCCAGCACGCCAAGGAGATCGCAAAGATGGATCTGGACGGTTATGCAGTAGGAGGACTTGCAGTAGGAGAAACACATGAGGAAATGTATCGAATTCTGGATGCGGTGGTTCCTTATCTGCCGCAGGACAAGCCTACCTATCTGATGGGTGTGGGAACTCCGGCAAATATTCTGGAGGGTGTAGAGCGTGGTGTGGACTTCTTTGACTGTGTATATCCAAGCAGGAACGGACGTCATGGACATGTATATACCAATCATGGAAAAATGAACATGTTCAACGCCAAATACGAACTGGATACCAGACCTATTGAAGAGGGCTGCCAGTGTCCGGCCTGCCGTCATTACAGCAGAGCCTATATCCGACATCTTCTGAAAGCAAAAGAGATGCTGGGAATGCGTCTTTGTGTGCTTCATAACCTGTATTTTTATAATCACATGATGGAAGAGATCAGAGATGCCCTGGATGCAGGGAATTTTGCAGAATATAAGAAGATGCGTCTGGATGGTTTCCAGAGAGGTGAATAAATTGTGAAAAAATTGCATAAGCGCAGAAAAAACAATAAAAACACTTGAAGAAAATTCTATTTTTGTGTATGATGGGTTATAATGCCTGCGGGCAGGAAACGACAGCTAGGAAACAGGAGGAAACAAAATGGAAGCAAATGGAGCTGCAAGTATGGGCATGATGATCATATGGATGGTAGTGATTTTTGGTATCATGTATTTCCTGATGATCCGTCCTCAGAAAAAAGAGCAGAAAAGACTTCAGACTATGCTGAACAGCATGGAAGTAGGCGACAGCGTTGTTACAACAAGCGGATTTTACGGTGTAGTGATCGATATGACAGAAGAAGACGTGATCGTAGAATTCGGAAACAACAAAAACTGCCGTATCCCTATGAGAAAACAGGCAATCGCAGAAGTTGAGAAAGCGGAACAGGCTGCTCAGTAATGAATGAAAGATAGGTGCTGCATATGCAGCACTTATTTTTTTGTTAGTAGAAAAGGAGTACATTCTGTCCTGACTTTCCTAATAAACAAAAAATGCTCCTTAGGGAGTTTGAAGGGGACTTGTCCGCTTTGTTCTACAACACCGCTTTGTTAAAAAAATAGAAAATTGCATGAAAAAAACCTGAAAACAGAGGAAGCTGAAGAGATGTAGTCAGAATGACGGACGTTTGAACGTTAACAGCATACAATTTTTCACTTTAACAGGTTGAAATCTTTCGCAAAGTGCGTTATTATAGTAACAATCCAATTTGAAAGGAAGCTGCAGGGTGATTTTCCTGCAGAAAGAGGAAAAAGAAAATGGAATATAAGATCGCGCTGATTCCCGGCGACGGGATAGGACCGGAAATCGTAAGAGAGGCAAAAAAAGTTCTGGATGCCGTCTGTGCTAAATTCGGTCATACATTTAGTTATTCAGAAATCCTTCTTGGGGGAGCATCTATTGATGTACACGGTGTTCCGCTTACTGAGGAGGCTGTTGCTGCAGCCAAAGCGGCAGATGCAGTCCTTATGGGTTCTATTGGGGGGGACGCAAAGACTTCGCCCTGGTATCAGCTGGAACCGGCCAGACGTCCGGAAGCAGGGCTTCTGGCTATTCGTAAGGCACTGAATCTTTTTGCAAATCTTCGGCCCGCTTATCTTTATCAGGAGCTGAAAGAAGCCTGTCCTCTGAAGGAAGAGATTATAGGAGAAGGGTTTGATATGATCATTGTCAGAGAACTGACAGGCGGTCTTTATTTTGGAGAACGTAAAACTACAGAGGAAAATGGCATAAAAACTGCAGTGGATACACTTTCCTATAATGAAAACGAAATCCGCCGTATTGCAGTAAAGGCTTTTGATATTGCAATGAAGAGAAAGAAAAAAGTCACAAGTGTGGACAAAGCCAATGTGCTTGACTCCTCCCGTCTGTGGAGAAGCGTAGTAGAAAAGGTGGCAGAGGATTATCCAGAAGTAACACTGGAACATATGCTGGTTGATAACTGTGCCATGCAGCTGGTACATGACCCGGCACAGTTTGATGTGATCCTGACAGAAAATATGTTTGGAGATATTTTATCGGATGAAGCAAGTATGGTGACCGGGTCTATTGGTATGTTGTCTTCGGCAAGTCTGAATGATACAAAATTCGGACTTTATGAGCCCAGTCATGGATCTGCGCCGGATATCGCAGGACAGAATAAAGCCAATCCAATCGCTACCATTCTTTCGGCAGCAATGATGCTTCGTTATTCTCTTGATCTTGATAAAGAGGCAGATGCAGTTGAAGAGGCAGTACAGAAAGTTCTGGCGGACGGATGGCGTACAGGAGATATTATGAGTGAAGGCTGCATGCTTACAGGTACGGAACAGATGGGTGATCTGATCGCAGCAGCAGTATAAAAATAAATTTACCGGAAGGCTGATCCTATAAGGTCAGCGGCCTAAGAATACAGAAGGGAGAGATAAAAAATGAGAAGTGATGCAGTAAAAAAAGGTTCACAGCAGGCACCGCACAGGTCCCTGTTTAATGCTCTTGGATTTACAAAAGAAGAAATGGAACGCCCTATGGTGGGTATTGTAAGTTCTTATAATGAAATTGTTCCCGGACATATGAATCTGGATAAGATTGTGGATGCAGTGAAGCAGGGAGTGGCTATGGCAGGCGGAACACCTGTTGTATTTCCAGCTATTGCAGTTTGCGATGGCATTGCAATGGGACATACGGGAATGAAATATTCTCTGGTGACAAGAGACCTGATTGCAGATTCAACAGAGGCAATGGCAATGGCTCATCAGTTTGACGCTCTTGTTATGGTTCCAAACTGTGATAAGAATGTTCCGGGGCTTTTGATGGCAGCGGCAAGAATTAATGTTCCTACAATATTTGTCAGCGGCGGTCCTATGATGGCAGGCCGTATCCACGGACATAAGACAAGCCTTTCCAGTATGTTCGAGGCAGTAGGCGCTTATGCAGCAGGAAATATTACAGAGGATGAGCTGACAGAATATGAAAATAAAACCTGTCCTACATGTGGATCCTGCTCTGGTATGTATACTGCCAATTCTATGAACTGTCTGACGGAAGTTCTTGGTATGGGTCTTCGGGGAAATGGAACGATTCCGGCTGTATATTCGGAGCGTATCCGTCTGGCAAAACATGCGGGAATGCAGGTAATGGAACTGTACAGACGGAATATCCGTCCAAGAGATATCATGACGGAAGATGCTATTCTGAATGCGCTTACAGTAGATATGGCTCTGGGCTGTTCTACCAACAGCATGCTTCATCTTCCTGCAATCGCTCATGAAATAGGCATGGATTTTGATATCAGCTTTGCAAATGAGATCAGTGAAAAAACACCGAATCTCTGTCACCTTGCTCCGGCAGGTCCAACTTATATGGAGGATCTGAATGAGGCAGGCGGTGTCTATGCAGTGATGAATGTGCTGAATAAAAAAGGACTTTTGCACACAGATTGTATGACTGTAACCGGAAAAACAGTAGGAGAAAATATCCAAAATTGTATAAATCTGAATCCTGAGGTTATCCGTCCGATTGATGCACCGTACAGTCAGACAGGTGGTCTTGCAGTCCTGAAAGGAAATCTGGCTCCGGACGGCGGTGTAGTAAAACGCTCCGCTGTGGTGGAGGAGATGATGGTTCATGAGGGACCGGCCAGAGTTTTTGACTGTGAAGAAGATGCAATTGAAGCTATTAAAGGAGGAAAGATTGTTTCTGGTGATGTGGTAGTGATCCGGTACGAGGGACCGAAAGGTGGTCCGGGAATGCGTGAGATGCTGAATCCTACTTCTGCCATTGCTGGTATGGGGCTGGGCTCTTCTGTAGCCCTGATCACAGACGGGCGTTTCAGCGGAGCATCCCGAGGCGCTTCTATTGGACATGTTTCTCCGGAAGCGGCAGTAGGCGGACCGATCGCCCTGATCGAGGAGGGCGACATCATCAGTATTGATATTCCGGGACTGAAGCTGGAAGTTAGGGTTTCAGATGAAGAAATGGAAGCAAGAAAGGCGAAATGGCAGCCAAGAGAGCCGAAAGTAACAACCGGCTATCTGGCAAGATATGCGGCAATGGTAACATCCGGAAACAGAGGTGCGATCCTGGAAGTTCCGAAGGCAAAATAAAGGGGAATAAGGAGGAAAAACTATGCAGATGACAGGTGCGGAGATCATCATAGAATGTCTGAAGGAGCAGGGCGTGGATACTGTTTTCGGTTATCCGGGCGGCGCTATCCTGAATGTCTATGATGCACTTTATAAATATAAGGATGATATTCACCATATTTTGACCTCTCATGAGCAGGGCGCTGCTCATGCGGCAGACGGCTATGCCCGTGCAACCGGGAAAGTAGGTGTCTGTATGGCAACTTCAGGACCGGGTGCCACCAACCTGGTAACCGGAATCGCCACAGCCATGATGGATTCAGTGCCGGTGGTGGCAATTACCGCTAATGTAGGCAAGCCTCTTCTTGGAAAAGATTCTTTTCAGGAGGTAGACATTGCAGGGATTGTGATGCCGATCACGAAACACAGTTATATTGTAAAAGATATCGAAAAACTTGCAGATACGATCCGGAAAGCTTTTTATATTGCAAAAAGCGGACGCCCGGGTCCGGTACTTGTGGATGTGACAAAGGATGTCACAGGTGCCCTTTATGAGTATTCTCCACGTCGTCCGGCAACGGTAAACCGGGAGACCAGTGAAATCCATAAGACAGATGTGGAAAACGCTGTAAAAATGATCCAGAATGCAGAAAAGCCGTTTATTTTTGTTGGCGGTGGAGCGGTGATTTCCGGCGCGTCCAAAGAGATTACAGAGCTGTCTCACAGAATCCAGGCTCCGGTATGTGACAGTCTTATGGGAAAAGGCGGATTTTCAGGAGAGGATCCTTATTATACAGGAATGCTTGGCATGCATGGAACAAAGACTTCTAATCTGGGTGTCAGCCAGTGTGATCTCCTTATTGTTCTGGGAGCCCGTTTCAGTGATCGTGTAACTGGAAACGTTAAAACTTTTGCAAATAAGGCGAAAATTTTACAGGTAGATATTGATGCGGCTGAGATCAACAAAAACGTACTTGTAGACGCTTATATTGAAGGGGATGTAAAAGAAGTTCTCCGCAGACTCCTTGAGGAAATTCCGGAAAAGAGACATCCAAAATGGATGGAACATATCCAGGAAATGAAAGCAAAATATCCTCTGAATTATGACCATACACAGCTTACAGGTCCTTATGTGATCGAAAAGCTTTACGAGCTGACCGGCGGTGATGCGATCATTACTACAGATGTGGGACAGCATCAGATGTGGGCGGCTCAGTATTATAAATACAAAGAACCAAGAACATTCCTGACTTCCGGAGGACTGGGAACCATGGGCTATGGTCTTGGTGCTGCTATCGGAGCAAAAATGGGAAGACCTGATAAAACAGTGGTAAATATCGCTGGAGACGGTTGTTTCCGAATGAACATGAATGAGATTGCAACAGCAGTGCGCTGTGGAAAGCCGCTTGTACAGATCGTCCTGAACAATCACGTTCTTGGAATGGTACGTCAGTGGCAGACTTTGTTCTACGATCACAGATATTCACATACTGTATTAAATGATGCAGTGGATTTTGTGAAGATATCTGAGGGAATGGGCGCGAAAGCGATCCGTGTCACAAAAATGGAAGAAGTAGAGCCGGCTCTTAAAGAGGCTCTGGCTTCAAACGGACCTGTGGTTCTGGACTGCTGGATCGACCAGGATCTGAGCGTATTTCCAATGGTGCCTGCCGGTGCAAGCATTGATGATGTTTTTGATGAGGAGGATATGAAAAAATGAGCAGAGTTTACAATTTTTCCGCAGGTCCGGCCGTATTGCCGGAACCTGTACTGAAAGAAGTGGCAGCAGAGATGATGGATTATCAGGGCAGCGGCATGTCTGTTATGGAGATGAGCCACAGAAGCCCTGAATTCCAGAAGATCATTGATGATGCAGAACAGGATCTTCGTGATCTGATGAACATTCCGGATAATTATAAAGTCCTTTTTCTGCAGGGCGGAGCCTCCCAGCAGTTTGCCATGATTCCCATGAACCTGATGAAAAACGGAGTGGCTGATTATATCGTAACAGGGCAGTGGGCAAAAAAAGCTTATCAGGAAGCACAGAAATATGGAAAAGTCAATAAAATTGCTTCTTCGGAAGACAAAACCTTTTCCTATATTCCGGACTGCAGCAATCTGGAGATCAGCCCGGATGCAGATTATGTGTATATCTGCGAAAATAACACGATTTATGGAACAAAATACAAAACTCTTCCTGATACAAAGGGAAAAACCTTGGTAGCAGATGTTTCTTCCTGCTTTTTGTCTGAACCGGTGGACGTTAGTAGATACGGTATTATTTATGGCGGTGTACAGAAGAATATCGGACCGGCAGGCATGGTCATTGTGATCATCCGCGAAGATCTGATCACAGAGGATGTGCTCCCGGGAACACCTACCATGCTTACATATAAGACTCATGCAGACGCGGGTTCTCTTTATAATACCCCAAATGCTTACTGCATTTATGTGTGCGGAAAGGTATTCAAATGGCTGAAATCCATGGGCGGCCTTGAGGAGATGAAGAGAAGAAACGAAGAAAAGGCAAAGATCCTCTATGATTTTCTGGATGAGAGCATACTTTTTAAAGGAACAGTAGAGCCGGCCTCCCGTTCTCTTATGAATGTGCCTTTTGTGACCGGAGATAAAGAACTGGATGCAAAATTCGTAAAAGAAGCCAAGGCTGCAGGACTTGTAAACCTGAAAGGACACAGAACTGTTGGAGGTATGCGTGCAAGTATCTATAACGCAATGCCAAAGGAAGGTGTAGAAGCACTGGTAGCATTTATGAAAAAATTTGAGGAGGAGAATGCATAATGTTTCAGTATCATTGCCTGAACCCGATCGCTGAAAAAGGTTTGAATCTGTTCAGTGAAGATTATAAAAAAACAGAAGACATAAATGAAACAGATGCCATTCTGGTAAGAAGCGCCAAAATGCATGAAATGGAGCTTTCTGAAAACGTAAAAGCTATTGCTCGTGCCGGTGCCGGAGTAAACAATATCCCGGTGGCAGAATGCGCAGAAAAAGGGATTGTTGTCTTTAATACTCCCGGTGCTAATGCCAATGGTGTCAAAGAACTTGTTCTTGCAGGAATGCTCCTTGCTTCCCGTGACATCGTAGGCGGCATTGAATGGGTGGCAGATCAGAAGGATAATGAAAATATTGATAAACTGGCTGAAAAACAGAAAAAACAGTTTGCAGGCTGCGAGATCAGCGGCAAAAAGCTGGGTATTATCGGACTTGGCGCGATCGGCGCTCTTGTTGCAAACTCAGCTACACATCTGGGAATGGAAGTTTATGGATATGATCCGTATATATCCATTGATGCAGCATGGAATCTTTCCAGAACCATTAAACACAGCAAATCTCTGGATGAAATCTACAGCCAGTGCGATTACATTACAATACATGTCCCGCTTCTTGACAGCACCAGAAAGATGATAAACAAAGACGCTTTTGATAAGATGAAAGACGGTGTTGTTTTGCTGAACTTTGCAAGAGATCTTCTTGTTGATGAGGAAGCTCTGATTGAAGCTATCGAAAACGGAAAAGTGAAGAAATATGTTACCGATTTTGCTAATCCTCTTGTAGCAGGCCGCGAGGGAATTCTGGTCACTCCTCATCTTGGAGCATCTACAGAAGAATCAGAAGAAAACTGTGCAGTTATGGCAGTAAAAGAACTGAGGAATTTCCTGGAAAACGGAAATATTAAAAATTCTGTCAATTTCCCGGACTGCGATATGGGAACCTGCGTGGCAGTAGGACGTATTGCCATCTGTCACAAAAATATCCCGAATATGATCAGTCAGGTCACTCAGATCCTTGGGGCAGAGGGACTGAACATTGCAGATATGACAAACAAAAGTAAAGGCGAATTTGCTTATACACTTATTGATCTGGAAAGTGCTGCTTCCAGAGAGGCTCTGGCAGCGCTTCAGGCAATAGACGGAGTATCCAAGGTACGCGTGATCAAATAAATAAGTAAAAAGGGGCTATCGGTTAATACCGATTTTTAGGCTCTAAATCTTAAAATACGAATCTCC
>NZ_CABVDF010000041.1:0-17188 GCF_902497045.1 uncultured Blautia sp.
TACCTGCTTCTCATCTTTTGAAGTGTAGATCAGTTCTATATCCCCGCTTTTTGTATTAAGATCCGCCACATCATTCCTCCACAGCCATTCATGGACATACCAGCCCAGAACCGTCGGAAGGCCTGTCATAGCCGACACTCGTTCATACTGGGTATAGCTGTCTCCATTTGCTTCCAAAACTACCGGCGAACCTTTGATATTTTTTTTCAGCCAGCGTATTCCGGCAGCATCCTCCGGAAAATCCGTCTCCAAAAATGCCGTCGCATTCAGGCCTTGATACTTAGAAGGATCTTTCACTTCTCCAAACCAGGAATCTACACTGTTCCCAAAATATCCAAATGTCCAGATAAGACAAACAAGAGCAATCCCGGCCGCTGCTTTCAGAAACTTTCTGTAGGAAATAACCAGCATACGGAAGATAATATATGCCATAGTCATGCCAAACATGATATATGCCTGATAGGTCAGCTTAAACATGGTATTTGCTCTGGCATTTCCATTTTCATAAATATCCCTTACATATACAAGCTCCGGGATCAGTACAAGACCTATCGCGCAAAGTCCCATGACCATCGCAAAAAGATCTGGAAGTTTAAGGGATTTCATAAACTTATAGATTGTCTTGTTTTTTACTCCCCCAAGTTTCTCTGCAAGAAGCGATATAACAAAAATAACAGTAAGGATCACAGGAAGTCCCCACAGTATCAGCAGCTGATGCGGAAGCGAGTGATTCTGAGCCACCGCAACCCCCTGGACCATCGTCTCAAAATTCAGGGTAAACGGCAGGATTACAATGGTTCCTATGGCAAGTACCTCTGCCGCCTGTGCTGCAGTTACACCGATCACCCATTTTCCCTGGCCTTTCATCAGAACAATATTTGTAAACAGAACAACTCCTCCTGTTACCACAAAATAGATTACAAAATCCCAATAATTTGTCCAGCGGAACATTCCCAGCAATACTGCGGCAAAAAGAATCTGAGGCATTAAAAGATGTTTTTCCCAAAATTCTTTTGTGCCAGGCTCTCCGGTATCATAAGTTCTTTTACGAACCATTTTCACCCATGCATATAAAAGTCCCAAAAGCAGAAGCACAAACATAATATTTACCACATGTGCATGAAGATCTCCCAATACAAATGAATAGCATGGAAATTCATGGATGGTCTTATCTTCTACATCCGGATTAAAACCAATATAGCGAGTAGCATCCGGGAACCAGTAGGAATCCGGCTCCTGGCCTGTCAGCTTCTGAAGCCAGGGTCTGATCTGTCCATAGTACACATAATGCATATTGCCTGCAATGGAAACAGAAAGTCCTGCCAGTATTCCCGATATCTGCGGAACAGCTTTTTTCCAGCCTACAGCCCCTGCTGCCTTTTTTCCCATCCTGTCCTTTGCCATCTGATATACAAGAGAATATGGCAGAACAAAAGCCAGACCTGCCACAAAAGTACGCATCAGATTATAGGTAAGTTCTACTTTGGTTCCTGTAAGTTTTGTAAGAAATACCGCAAAGTACTGACCACCGTAATAGTAATTAATGGTTCCTTCGGAATACCACAGATCCACTGCCGGAAGCGTTGTACTTCGCATCATGGCTTCCATAAATCCATAATCCATGAATTTTTCCGTACCATAAGCTGCCGGATGAAAACCAGCCAGATAAGTCCATAAAAGGAAAAAGGCCAAAAACAAAACTTCCTCCCAGTACACCAGCTCCAGATGATTTATCGGAAGACACTCAATTCCTTTTTTATACTGTGCTTTTCCCAAAAGCAAAAACAACAGCCCGCATGCCAGAGAGACTCCTACACAGGCAGAAGTAGTAAATTTCAAAAGCTTTACTGCAGTCAGAAACCATGTAAGAAATCCTGTTACAACAATTGCCACGATTTTTGAAAACATCCAGCCCTTATCATCAAATTCCCTGAACAGAAGTCCTGTCAAAGGCATAGCAGCCATTCCCATAACACCTGCCAGCAGCCACCAGGTCAGAAATGTCCACACATCTCCCTTCAAAAGCCATACTGCCATTCCCAGAAGTACCCCTGCCGGAAGTAATTTCAGGATCATTTTTTTTATCTTATTTGACCTCATAAATTCTGATCCTCCTATCTTCAGATTGATATACCCTTGGATATATCTCTTTTATTGTATCCTCTATGCCTTGTTCCCCCTCAAAAGACATTCCCTCCTCAAAGAGGATATATGTAATTTTTTCCTGATCCACCAAATCCTTCACCTTCTCTTTATCCCGAGAAGTATAAATCTCCCGGGCTTTTTCTGCCCGTCCATAAGTATCATATCCCGCCGACCACGCATAATAAGGCCATCCCAAATACATCATCACTCCAGACATAGTCACTTCACTGATGCTATATTCCGGGGTCAGTATCAAATCTCTGTGATCCAGATTCTCTGAAAGCCAGTCTGTAAGACTGCTGTCCATGTTTACCGCTACCCGGTGGCCGGGTCCGTTGTTTCTGAAAATAATCCACATATCGTAAATTCCTGTGGCTGTCAGACTAATGCACAGAACAACGGCAAGAATCTTTGCCGGAATCTTTTTACGCAAAAGAGAAACTGCCGCTTCTGCCCAGAACATCGCCAAAAAAGCATATGAAATCATAATATATTTATGATTCACAGTAACATCCGGTGTCAGGGAAACACAAAAAGCGAATATCATCGGAAAAAGGCAGCTGATAAGAATAACCCTCCAGCTTCTTTTTTTCCGGACAAAAAACAACAGTACTGCTCCCAGAAAAAAGATACCGCTCATTTGCAAAAGATACCAGATGATTCCTCCGGGACTTTTATCCTCTACGATAAAGCCCCAGTGAAAGCTTGTTTCCACTGCAGAGCCCCAGATAAAGAGTCTGGACTGCAGTACGGAAAACATCACCGAAACTGCTGCTGTAAGCAGATAGTCTAATTTACCATCTGAAAACACAGCAAATCCCATGAGTATCAAAAGACCGCCAATTACAGCAGCACCGTTCCAAAAGGCAGTCAGTCCGATCAGAAGTCCTGCTGCCAGCGCTTTTTCCACGCTTCTGCATTTCCACGCTTCCCATGTAAACCACCGGTTTCTGAGCCAGCATATTCCCTGTTCCTTATGACTGCAGCCGGCTTCTACCCAGTCAAGATATATCCATATCACCAGAGAGACTATCAAAAGCCCAAATGCAAGATGCCTCTGATTCAGATATACGTTAAAGTTCCACAACCCCCAGTTTTCATTTGCCGTATAACCAATAAACTCTGTATTTTCCTTAAGAGTCCGTATCAGATCTCCTGCCTGAATATGCTCATATACATAGCGAAAAAAAGTAAATGCACTGCGGAACAGAAAAAATACAATTGTAAGAGCACCTGCTTTTCCGCTTCCGGTAACTCTTTTTGCAATGCTGTACAACAGCATCAGAAATCCCAGAAGTGCCAGAACACTGACAATATTATAAGCCAGATCAAGACGCAGTCCCAGAAATTCCAGATTTCCTACCAGAAACTGGAACATAAAGTGGTACTTTACATCCTCTCCCCCAAAATGCGGATACTGAGTAGGAAAATTATTTTCCAGAGAAAAAGATCTCATCATCGCAGTATGCGGAGCATAATCACCATACACAGTAAAACCGGAATATAAAATCCCGTCTTTTATAAAAAACACATAAAACATAATCCAGGTAAGAAACAGGGCAAGAATAAGAAAAAACGCTGCTTCCTTCCAAAAAAGTTTTCTGTTCTCCGCCAGCCTTTGTACCTCTGCACTTAAAATCGCTTTTCTGTTTCGAAATCTCCCTGCATAAAGTACAGTTAAAAACACAAGTGCTGCTGCCATAACCGCAATATTTCCATAAAGCAGCGGTGTCTCTGCCCCTGCCGCACTGGCTGCCCAGGAAACCAGATAAGCTGCCCATCCAAAAAACAACATTCCAATCCCAAAAGCTCCTGGAAAAGCCAGCCAAATGTAGTTCTGCCCTTTCCTGTTCTCAATATTAAGGAGCCCTTCAAAAATTTCTCTTCCTACAAGGCTGCCCAGAAGCATATATAGAATTCCAAGCATACAGACTCACTCCTTCGTATATTCTTTCTGTTCCAGTATAACGAAACAAGGCTTCCTTTCTGTAATCTTCTATAGTATACCAGAGTTCCACTGACTGCGACAAAAAATATTATGATTTTTTTACCAGATTCTGTGATTTTTCTTTCACATATTTCTTGATTCCTTCTCCAATGGCTTCTGCAGTCTTTTGCTGATACTCAGCTTCCTGAAGATGCTCTGCCTCTGCAGGATTGGTAAGGAATCCACATTCCACGATCACTAGTGTTCCTTTGCTTCTCCTGAGAAGATAGTAACTGGTGTTTCCCTTCACCTTTCTCGGGCGCCCTGGAGCAAGCGTTCGGTTCAGGCTTTCCTGAAGATACTCTGCAAGTTCTTTTCCATCTTCAGAATTTTCATAATAAAAAACCTGCGGCCCGCTTACTGTCGGATCTGAATAGCTGTTCTGATGGATGCTCACCGTAAGCACAGGATTCTCCCCATTCAAAAAAGCAATCCTTCTCTGCATATCCTGTGCTTTTTTATTAGATGCATTCTCATCATTAAGACCTTTGTCTTTTTCCCGGGTCATTACTACTGTAAATCCATTTTTTTCCAGAACCTCTTTCAGCCGAAGAGAAATTTCAAGATTGATCCCTTTCTCTTTCAGTCCTCCCAGCCCTATCATTCCCGGATCATCGCCTCCATGAGTTGAAATCAATATGCGCTGTTATCTTTTTCATGCATTCAGGTATATACTGCTCTTTCAGAGTTCACAGGGCCAGGCAGTACAGAAATACTGCCCTGCCTGCCAAACGCAAAAAAGTGGAATATGTTTTCATATCCCACTCTCCGCTTTCTTATCTCTTTCTTTATCTGCGCATTTTCATATCACCATGTCCCGGATCAATGGCAATCATCTCTTTTTCCCGGATTTTCATGCTCCCGGAAACTTCAGCCGCCTGTCTTGCCAAAAAGAAAAAACTAATCAGAAGCAAGCCTGCCATAATCAGCTCCACCGCATATTTTTTCAAGATACCGACACACCTTTTCTCTTATTCCTTTTAGTATATGTATCTGATTTCCTGCAAATACGCAGTTCGCTTCTGAATCTCTGTTTATTCATATTTTATAATTTCCTTTTTCAGCCGTTTCATAATTCGTTTTTCCAGTCTTGAGATATAAGACTGAGAGATTCCCAGAAGGTCAGCCACTTCCTTCTGGGTCTTCTCTTTTCCCTCAGCACTGTTTAGGCCAAACCTGAGACGGATGATCGTCTGTTCTCTGGGTGTAAGCTTATTGATGGCTTTTCCAAGAAGTGTGATCTCCACCTCATCTTCAAGCCTTCGAGAAATAATATCTTCATCCGTCCCAAGAATATCAGACAGCAGCAGCTCATTTCCATCCCAGTCTACATTCAGAGGCTCATCAATGGAAACCTCCATTTTTGTCTTACTGTTCCGCCTGAGATACATTAAAATTTCATTTTCAATACACCGGGATGCGTATGTTGCCAGTTTGATATTCTTTACAGGATCAAAGGTATTGATTGCTTTAATAAGACCAATGGTTCCAATGGAGATCAGATCCTCCACTCCCACTCCTGTATTGTCAAACTTCTTGGCAATATAAACGACCAGTCTCAGGTTATGTTCGATCAAAAGTGCTTTTGCTTCCTTTTCCTGATCGGTTCCCAGTCTGCTTATGACATATGTCTCTCTCTGCGGTTCCAGCGGCGCCGGAAGAATATCATTTCCACCGATATAATAAAGTTCTTTCGGTCTTGAAAAAACAAGCCTCTGGATCATCTGAAACGGATAACGGTTAACACTTACTGCTGATCTGTTCATGATAATATGCCCCTCCTAATGCAATAATCTGGAATTTAACAGTACTTTGTATTCCTTTCCCAAAGCGGAGGGTTCAAAAGCAAGTGCCAGCACTGGCTTTGATATGCGTACCTCTTCTGCAGGAGTATGAATACAAAGATCCTCTAAAGTAACTGCCAGCATCATCTTTTCTGCCTGTCCTATGGTACAGCAGGAAAGATAATGAGGTTTCAGTCCGACAATCTCTGTACTCTTCAATTCTCCCGGATTCTCATTCAGGTGTTTTAGTCTGTCTATCAGATCCGAAGACAGCATTGTCTCCAAAAGTTCCGGTTTTACAATAGAAACCGGAGCTCCGCTTACAGGATCATCCAGCAGATTTCCTGTATCATAAAACCCGTAAGCCGACTGTTTTTTGCCCTGATAAAACAGGGTTATGGGATAGATATTCTTCCTCATGCTTCTTGCAGAATCAGCAGCACAGACCAGTGCGCCGATTCCCATATAGGTGGCAAAGGCAAAAATAAAGAAGGCCGGGATCGTAATCCCGCTCTCCGTTACTGCTTCCCAGAAACCACCGGTGAGAAAAGCCGTCAGATACAGCATGATCAGTGACTTTGCAAGAAGGCTGCCTTTTTTTATACGGAATGTAACTCTGAGCATAAGAAAGGCACAGGCTCCATGAAGAAATATCTCTGCAAAGGTGCTGAGATCCTGCGGAAGGCATAGAATCACACAGGAAAAAACAGCTCCGGTAACTGCACCTGCCAGATATCTTCTCCATCCCGCCCTGCATCTTAAAAGCATCCCTGTAAGCCGCAGGATAATATAATCCATCAGAAGATTCGTCACAAAGACAACGTCTATGTATATTTTCCCATACATAAAAAAAGCCCCCTATGACCTGTCAATCCCTCACTTTGGTAAGTGAGTTCATTATAGGTTACAGGGGGTGCATAATTTGTCAAAACCTGGGACACATTTCCCAGAATTTCTCGTGGGTATTCGACATGCTCTGCAAAAATTCTTTTTAATCTTCTTCTATATTCTTTTTATGAAGAACGTTCATCATCATACGTAGTTCTTCGATAGGAAACTGCCCTGGAGCAGAAGCCGCGCCTATAGCGGCAAATGTTACCGCAGAGCCAAAGTTTTCTCCGGCGATCCTGCTGATAGATCCCAGATTTCCCATTGCCATGGAAATCACCGGTTTTTCTGTGTGCTCTTCTACCATTTCATTTGTTACCTGCATAAGAGACGCCACGTCATCAAACTCTGCCGGCATCACTGCCATTTTCAGTATGTCTGCTCCTGTGGAATCCATCTGGAGAAATCTTTTTTTCAGGATTTCACTGTCGTCTGTCTTATGAAAGTCATGTGTGGAAGCGATTACTTTCGCCCCTGTGGTATGAAGCTTTTCAATAAGCTGATCTGTATTTTTCCTGCTGAAAACCTCTACATCGATCAGTTCCGCGCAGCCGCTTTCTGCAGCTTCCAATACACGGTCAGCATACTCCTCTTCTGAGATATCTGCTTTTCCGCCTTCTTCTGCACTGCGGATGGTAAAAATCAGTGGAATATCTCCCAGTTCCTCTTTTATTTCTTTCAAGGTTTGTGTAAAATCCTCTTCACAGTTCAGATGTTCATAATAGTCTGCCCGCCATTCTGCCAAATCCGGTGCTGCCGCCTTGGCCCGGGAGGCTTCCTCAAGCAGCTCTTTCTTTTTTTTCCCGGTTAAAGGAACACAGATTTTTGGCAGACCGCTTCCAATCACCACGCCATTTACTTCAACAGGCTTTGTCATAACATTTCCTCCTTCGTAAAAAGGCAGTTTTCTCTTTATTCTGTAACTTCTACTTTTCTGTTTTCACGGTTTTTGATTTCTTCTTTGATGGATACAATAAACTCATCAAGAGCTTTGGCTCCTTCGTCTCCCAGGAAACGGCTGCGGACAGAAACTTTGCCTTCTTCCTCTTCCTTAGCGCCTACTACCAGCATGTACGGGATCTTCTGGAGTCTTGCCTCACGGATCTTATAACCGATCTTTTCTGCACGGTCATCGATTTCTGTGCGGATTCCTGCTTCTTTCAGCTCATCCATAACCTTGTTTGCATAATCCATATATTTTTCAGAGATCGGAAGCACCTTCACCTGTACAGGAGCCAGCCATGTTGGGAATGCGCCTGCAAAGTGCTCGATGAGGATACCGATAAAACGCTCAATGGAACCAAAAGCAACACGATGGATCATGATCGGACGATGTTTTTCTCCGTCTGCTCCGATATATTCACATTCAAAACGCAGCGGAAGCTGGAAGTCAAGCTGGATGGTACCACACTGCCATGTTCTTCCAATAGAATCTTCCAGATGGAAATCGATCTTTGGTCCGTAGAAAGCACCGTCTCCTTCATTTACTACGTAATCAAGACCAAGATCATCCAGAGCACCTCTTAATCCTTCTGTTGCAACCTCCCAGTCCTCGTCGCTTCCCATGGAATCCTCCGGGCGGGTAGACAGCTCTACATGGTATTTGAAACCAAACAGCTGATATACACTGTCGATCAGTTTTGCAACACCTTTGATCTCATCACGGATCTGCTCCGGTGTCATAAAGATATGGGCGTCATCCTGTGTAAAGCAGCGTACACGCATAAGACCGTGCAGCTGACCGGATTTTTCATGACGGTGAACAAGTCCCAGTTCTCCCATTCTAAGAGGAAGATCTCTGTAGGAACGTGGCTCGGATTTATAAACAAGGATGCCGCCCGGGCAGTTCATTGGCTTAATAGCAAAATCTGTATCATCGATCACTGTTGTATACATATTTTCTTTATAGTGATCCCAATGTCCGGATGTTTCCCAGAGATGACGGCTGAGCATGATCGGTGTGGAAATCTCCACATAACCTGCCTTATTGTGGATTTCTCTCCAGTAGTCAAGAAGAGTGTTTTTCAGCACCATTCCTTTTGGAAGGAAGAACGGGAAGCCCGGTCCTTCTTCTTTCATCATAAAGAGACCAAGTTCTTTTCCAAGCTTTCTGTGATCGCGTTTCTTTGCCTCTTCCATACGAGTAATATACTCTTCCAGATCTGCTTTCTTTGTATAGGAAGTGCCGTAAATTCTGGTAAGCATCTTATTTTTTTCGCTGCCTCTCCAGTAAGCACCTGCAAGGCTTGTAAGCTTAAATGCTTTTACCGGTTTTGTTGTCATAAGATGCGGTCCTGCACAGAGATCCACAAACTCGCCCTGCTGATAAAAACTGATCTCAGAGTCTTCCGGAAGATCTTCAATAAGCTCTACCTTATATGGCTCATTCTTTTCTTTAAAGAATTCAATAGCTTCTGCTCTTGGTTTTGTAAATCTGGTAATGGCAAGATTTTCTTTTACAATCTTTTTCATTTCTGCTTCGATCTTTGGAAGATCTTCTGCAACCAGCGGCTCATCACTGTCAATATCATAATAGAATCCATCTTCGATGGAAGGTCCGATAGCAAGCTTTACATTTGGGAAAAGGCGTTTGATCGCCTGAGCCATGATATGAGAAGTCGTATGACGGAACGCGCCTTTACCGCCCTCACTGTCAAAGGTAAGGATACTAAGCTCACAGTCTCTGTCAATCACTGTACGGAGATCGACCACCTCTCCGTCCACTTCTCCTGCACATGCCACACGTGCAAGACCTTCACTGATATCAGAAGCAATATCGATCACTGATTTTGCTTCTGCGTATTCTTTTGTTGATCCGTCTTTTAAAGTAATGATCATGATTTTTCTCCTTTTCTTTTTATCGCTGTCCAGGGCTTTTCTCTCATTATGCTGTTTACTTCTATAAATATAAAAAGGTCCCTTACAGTAACAATACTGTAAGGGACGAGATATTCTGCCCGTGGTTCCACCCTGATTGCTAAAACTCTGTTCTCTGCTCTGTCCTCTTCAGAACAAACCTGTGAACTCAGAAGCTTCAGCCTCTTTTTTGATGATAACGGTATCACCGGACCGGATTAAGGTCACTCGGAGGTGGTCTTCAACTGGTTTCTGCCAGAGCACTCTCACCATATGTGCCCCTCTCTGAAGCAGTCCGCAGCCTACTCTTCTCGTCAGCGTGTTAAACATATTGACTATGTTCCTCATTATAGCTTTTGGACTCTTGTTTGTCAATGCGTACTACTGTGATTTTTTTACAAAACTGATAGCAACACAGGCCGGTCCTACATGAGTACCTATAATTCCGCCTACCGGATAAAGCTTATAATTTTTCAGTCCATATTTTTCTACTGTGTCCATCATAAACTTCTCACCGATCTCCCGATCCGAAGTATATCCAAAATATACCGGCTCTTCTCTGTCTATATCATATGACTCAAATTCTTTCCACAGATATTTCATACCTCCGGACCTGCCTCTTGCCTTCCCCAGCATGGTAAGAGTCTTATTTTTCAGCTCGATCACCGGCTTAATGTGCAGCATATTTCCCACTACAGCCAGAGCCGCCGGAATACGTCCTCCCTTTCTGAGATAAGTAAGCGTATCCAGCATGCCACAGACAGTCACACGTTTTTTCAGCTCCTCCAGTATTTCCACAATATCCTCTGTGGTTTTTCCTTCTTTTCTCAGTTCCACAGCCTTTTGTACAAGAAAACGCTGGGTAATGATAGCCTGCTCAGAATCAATGATCCATATCTTATCATATTCACTCATCTGTTTGGCAAGATTTGCAGCATTGACAGTCCCGCTGAGTCCGCTTGATAAAGTAAGTACAAGAACCTCTTCCTCTTTGGACTTTGCCTCCTCAAAAAATTCCAGATATTCTTCCGGAGACGGCTGGCTTGTCATAGGAAGATCCTTTTCTTCCGCCAGCTTATCAAAAAAACGGCAAAAATCCTCCTCTGTTTTCATTGGAAAATCTCCATCGGAAAACTTTGTTTTCAGCCATACCAGTCGTATATCCATCTCCTCCGCTTCTTTTTCTGTAATATCAGAAGCGGAATCTGTAATGATCATCATCTAAAATTACCTCCTGCAGCGGATTGACAAGATCCGTCTGTTTCTCTAAAATATATGTTACAGATGTATCAGTGGAACATACTATAACATATTCCGCTGAAAAATCAATGAAACTGCTGATAAATGAAACAAAACAGGAGAATTTGTATCAATGATGCGAAAAAAGAATTCCGGAGATTTTCTAAAAGAATGTATGGCAGACGCACTTTTTATCCTGCTTCGGACAAAATCTATCGAAGAGATCACAGTCAGTGAAATTACAGCTCTGGCAAACGTAAGCCGTATCACCTATTACCGTAATTTCACCTCAAAAGAAAATGTCATTGAATTTAAGCTGGATAAGCTCATATCCCAGTGGATCCACGAACATCCCCGAAAGGAATCTGCTTCTGCCTACGAATCATCCCTGAGTTTTTTTCAGTTTTTTTATTCTATCCACGATATTGTACAGACTCTGATCCGTGCAAACCTTTCTGTCATGCTTTTGAACAGACTGATCCTGAAATTCCATGATTTTAATACACCAGACCGAAATGAATATTATCGACAGATTTTTATTTCCTTTGGTCTGTGCGGCATCATTCTCACCTGGATGGACAACGGCATGAAAGAATCTCCGGAGCAAATGGCAGAAACTGTCTCCCGTCGTTTTTTTCCACAGCCGGAACCATAATAAAGAACGTTTTCCACATAAAAAGCGATCCAGTCACCGTTTTGATGACTGGATCGCTTTTTATATTATTTAAAGTATTCTACACCAGATTCAAAGATCTTGATATCCTGCTCTCCATAAATATTAACAGCTACACCATTGTCACGACGCTCGCTGTGAGCCATCTTGCCAAGTACACGTCCATCCGGACTGGTAATACCCTCAATATTCAGATAAGAACCATTTACGTTCCATTCTTCGCTGTTATCCAGCTCACCGTCTGCAGTTACATACTGTGTTGCAATCTGTCCGTTTGCCATAAGCTTTGCAAGCCATTCATCGTTGGCAACGAAACGTCCCTCACCATGAGATGCCGGATTACAGTATACACCGCCAAGCTGTGCTTTCTGCAGCCATGGAGACTTGTTGCTGACTACTCTTGTATAAACCATCTTGGAAATATGACGTCCGATAGTATTATAAGTCAGTGTCGGAGAATCCTCCTTCTGACCGCAGATCTCGCCATACGGAACAAGTCCCAGCTTGATCAGCGCCTGGAAACCATTACAAATACCAAGTGCCAGACCGTCTCTTTCATTTAAAAGTTTCATAACGGCTTCTTTGATCTTCGCATTCTGGAATGCTGTTGCAAAGAACTTAGCTGATCCGTCCGGCTCATCTCCTGCAGAGAATCCGCCTGGGAACATGATCATCTGCGCCTGACCGATAGACTTTTCAAACAATTCTACAGAATCATGAATATCTGCTGCTGTCAGGTTCTTAAATACCTTTACATCAACCTCTGCTCCGGCACGCTCAAAAGCGCGGGTGCTGTCATACTCACAGTTGGTTCCCGGGAATACCGGAATAAATACACGAGGTTTCGCAATTTTGTGGTTGCAGATATAAACATGATTGGTATGGAAAAGACCGTTTTCATCTACATTTCCATCTGCAGAATCATTTTTGCCTGCAAAGAATGCTGCTGCAGAACCGTCATTTTCACCGGAATCCGTCTTAAATACTTTTTCCAGAGTTCCTTTCCATGCATTTTCAGCTTCTTCCAGCATAATCTCTGTATTTCCGTAGGAGAACTTACCATCATTAGTAACCTCACCGATCACGGTATAGGTAATGGAAAGCTGAGAAACCTTTTCTGCCGGAACCTCAAGTACCAGGTCGCCAAATCCAGGAGCAAAGAAATCTCTAGGATCCAGATTATGCTCGATCTTCAGTCCAAGTCTGTTGCCAAACGCCATCTTGGAAACTGCTGCTGCAAGACCATGACGATCAAGAGCATAGGCAGACAGAATACGTCCCTCTTTCATATCATTATGAAGCTTGTCGTACTGCTCCATAATTCCTTCGTAATCCGGAAGCTCATAAGCATCCTTCGGTGCACGAAGCCATACAAGCTTACTGCCGGCTTTTTTCAGCTCCGGTGTAACAACATCCTGAAGCTTTCCTGTATCAACAGCAAAGGAAACCAGTGTAGGCGGTACGTCGATCTCATTAAAGGTACCGGACATACTGTCTTTTCCTCCGATAGACGGAAGACCAAATCCCAGCTGTGCCGCATATGCGCCAAGAAGCGCTGCAAACGGCTGACTCCAGCGTTTCGGATCCTCTGTCATACGACGGAAATATTCCTGGAAAGTAAAGCGGATCTTATGGAAATCACCGCCTGCTGCCACGATCCTTGCCACAGATTCTGTAACTGCATAAGCAGCGCCATGATAAGGACTCCAGGAAGAAAGATACGGATCAAAGCCATAGCTCATCATTGTTACTGTATTGGTATTTCCATTCTGAACAGGCACCTTGGCAACCATGGCCTGTGTTTCTGTCATCTGATATTTACCGCCATGAGGCATAAGAACGCTTCCAGCTCCGATAGAACCGTCGAACATTTCTACAAGTCCCTTCTGTGAGCAGACATTCAGATCTGCCAGTGTCTCCAGCCATTTTGCCTTTACATCCGGCACATCCTGACGTTCTGTAAGAATGCATCCCTCTTTATTAGGAATTTCCACCTCAACGGTTGTCTCCTGATGAGCACCGTTGGTATCAAGGAATGCACGGGAGATATTCACAATCTCCTTGTCTCTCCATGTAAGTACAAGTCTCGGCTCCTCTGTAACAACAGCTACCGGAACTGCTTCCAGATTCTCTTCATTGGCAAATCCAAGGAATTTATCTACGTCTTTCGGATCTACGACAACTGCCATACGCTCCTGAGACTCAGAGATAGCAATCTCTGTACCGTCAAGACCTGCATATTTCTTCGGAACCTTGTCCAGATTAATACGAAGTCCCGGAGCCAGTTCTCCGATTGCAACAGATACACCGCCTGCACCAAAATCATTACACTTTTTGATGATGCAGCTTACTTCTTCTCTGCGGAACATACGCTGGATCTTACGTTCTGTAGGTGCATTTCCTTTCTGTACCTCTGCGCCGCATACTTCGATAGAAGCCTCTGTATGTACTTTTGATGAACCTGTTGCACCGCCGATGCCATCACGTCCGGTACGTCCTCCCAGAAGGATGATGATATCGCCCGGATCAGAATTTTCACGGATTACTGCACGTCTTGGAGCCGCTCCAAGAACCGCACCGATTTCCATACGCTTCGCAACATAATCCGGATGATAAATTTCTTTTACATAACCGGTAGCCAGACCAATCTGGTTTCCATAGGAGCTGTATCCATGAGCAGCGCCTCTTACCAGCTTCTTCTGAGGAAGCTTGCCTTTCAGAGTTTCCTTTACAGAAACTGTAGGATCTGCCGCACCGGTTACACGCATTGCCTGATATACATAAGTTCTTCCTGAAAGCGGGTCACGAATTGCGCCGCCAAGGCAGGTAGCTGCACCGCCAAAAGGTTCGATCTCGGTAGGATGGTTATGGGTCTCATTTTTGAAGTTGATCAGCCATTCTTCTTCCTCACCGTTTACATCTACCGGAACTACGATACTGCAGGCATTGATCTCATCAGATTCTTCCTGATCCTGAAGCTTACCTTCAGATTTCAGTTTTTTCATTGCCATCAGTGCAAGATCCATCAGACATACAAATTTATCATCACGGTCTTTATAAAGAACTGCACGGTCTCCCAGATACTGTTCATATGTTTTTTCGATCGGTTCTCTGTAATCGCCCTCTCCGAATTTTACATCTGTCAGCTCAGTGGAAAAAGTAGTGTGACGGCAGTGATCAGACCAATAGGTATCCAGCACACGGATCTCTGTCATAGACGGATCACGTCTTTCTTCTCCCTTGAAGTAGTTCTGGATATGCTGGAAATCTTTAAAGGTCATTGCAAGATTCAGGGAATCGTAAAGGGCCTTCAGTTCTTCTTCCGGCATATCTTTAAAGCCTTCAAAAATCTTTACATCTTCCGGTTCCGGAAAAACAGTTACAAGTGTTTCCGGTTTGTCTGCTCCTGTTTCACGGGAGTCTACCGGGTTGATACAGTGATGCTTGATTGCCTCAAGCTCCTCTTCTGTAATGCCGCCTTCGATCACATAGGTTGTGGCGGAACGAATGATCGGCTGTGCATTCTCGTCAAGAAACTGCACACACTGTACTGCGGAATCCGCTCTCTGGTCAAACTGTCCCGGAAGATATTCTACGGAAAAAATCTTTGCGTCTTTACCTGACTCAAAGCTTTCTTTGTAGAGATCATCTACCGGAGGCTCTGCAAATACTGTCCTGCAGGCTTTTTCAAATACCTCGTCAGAAATATTCTCCACGTCGTAACGAATCAGCACTCTTACGCTGGTAACAGATTTAATTCCCAGATAACTGCTGATCTCATGCTTCAGTTCCTTTGCCTGAACTGCAAAGGCAGGTTTCTTTTCTACATAAACACGTCTTACGTTGCTCATGTGAGACTCCTTTCTCGATCCGGCCAACAGGCCATAGTATTTTTTGAGCTTATATTTTCCTTATCCTGATTCAGGCCGGCATATGACTGTCTGCACCTTCAAGATAAGTATTTACTACCTTATCAAATTCGCCTTTGTCTGCATACTCTGCAAAAGCTGCTTCAATAGGCATTTTTCCCAGAACAGATACATTCAGTTCTGCTGCGATTTCATCAATGTGGCTTTCACCAAAGACTTTAATCTCTTTACCGCAGTCCGGACATTTCACATAGCTGTAGTTTTCTACAATGCCAAGTACCGGAATATTCATCATCTCAGCCATGTTATATGCCTTTTTGACGATCATCTTTACAAGATCCTGAGGAGAGCTTACGATTACGATGCCGTCAACCGGAAGAGACTGGAATACAGTAAGAGGTACATCGCCGGTTCCCGGAGGCATGTCCACAAACAGATAGTCCAGGTCACCCCAGATAACATCTGTCCAGAACTGTTTTACCATATTTGCAAGGATCGGTCCTCTCCAGATAACCGGAGTTTCTTCTGTAGGAAGAAGAAGGTTTACAGAAATAACCTCGATCCCGTTGGCTGTTTCCATTGGGTAGATTCCGCTTTCGTCACCCTTTGCGGATCCCTTCAGCCCATACATTTTGGGAATGGAAGGTCCGGTGATGTCTGCATCAAGAATACCTACCTTAAATCCTTTTGCTGCCATACGGTTTGCCAGGGAAGCTGTCACGAAGGATTTCCCCACGCCGCCTTTACCGCTGACTACGCCGATCACATGCTTTACATTGGACATGGCATTTGCTTCTGCCATAAGATCCATATTTTTTCCTTTGTTGCTGCATCCTTCGCAGCTTGTTTTGTCACAGGTTTTGCTGTTACACTCTTTTGCCATTTTATTTCTCCTTCTATATATTTGTCTGTATTTAAAAATCAGATCATATACTATTTCATAAAACGGTCAATGGCTTTTTCCAGTTCTTTGATCGCTTCCCGGTCTCCATGCTCTACTGCATCCACAATACAATGTTCGATATGATCCTGAAGGATAATCTTACCGGTATTATTAATAGCGGATTTCACTGCAGAAAGCTGGATCAGAACTTCGGAACAGTCCCGTCCGTCCTCCACCATGCGCTTGATCGATTCCATATGACCAATGGCTCTGGATAAACGGTTCAGCACTGCCTTTGTCTGGGCATGGCTGTGATGATGACCATGCTCTCCATGAGAATGTTCTACCACACTGCCGTCTTCCATGACATGTACATGGGTCTCATTTATCTCGCTCATGCGTGCTCCTTTCCCGTCCTTTACGGGCGTGGGCGGAATCTTATTTATACCGCCACCAGCCATTATAACACAGCTGTTAAAATTCTGTAAAGGAGCATCTCTGTTTTATACCGGAAGTCTCAATGTCAAAGATCACGGTTCCATCTTCCAGAACTGTCTTTTCATAGGAAACATCTTTTCCCTGAAATTTCTTTTTCACATATTCCTCCGGATCCTCAATCTCGATTTCCTCTACAAAGACATCCCGCATCTGATTGCGGGGACATTTATTAAATATTTCCCATATCACTTCATATTCTTTCATATCTAAAATCTCCTCACTTTTTTCATTGTACCAGACCTTTCCGGTCAATGCAACGGGAGCGAACACAACATTTTATACAGGCTGCCACAAAATTTTTGTAAATATTTCTCGAAAAGAATTGAACTTCCCCGAAGAATAGCGTATATTAGATATAATTTCTTA
>NZ_CABVDF010000042.1:0-17162 GCF_902497045.1 uncultured Blautia sp.
TCTACCTCTGCCTGATAGGAATACATCTGCTTAATGTCTTAACTAAATGACATTGCCATTCGGGCTCCCCTTTTTATTTTGTCTCTTTTATTCTGCGGCTTCTTCTCCTGCTGCCTCAGCCTCTTCTTCTGCCGGCACCAGTACCTCATCTTCCGGAAGCTCCTCGGAGGAAGCATCCTCTGCGGTTTCTTCTGCAGGTGTCTCCTCTGGTGCAGCTTCTGCATCTTCTGTTTCAGGTACAGAAATGACAAATTTATTGTTGTCTGTAATGGTAAGAGTTTTCAGAACTTTTTTATCTACAGTGATTTCTGCTTCCTCTCTCCAGCTTGCAGTTGTATCTGTATAAAGCTCGTTCTTTCTTTCTTCAATGATGGAATCCTTTTTATCTGCAGTGGCTTCCTCATCATTGATCTTATCCAGTCTGACAACATAATATCCTGTGTCTGTTTCAATTACATCCGGTCCCATTTCTCCGTCTTTAAGGGATCTGAGTACCTCCAGTACCTTGGCCGGATAACTGGAAGAAGCATCATCCTCATCCTTCGGAGCTGTTGTATCAAAGGTTCCGTCAAGAGCTGTATATTCTTCATTAACTGCTTTTACGACCTCATCAAAGTCCGCTTCCGGATCTTTTTTCATATTATCCAGGATTTCCTGTGCTTCCTCTTTTTTCTTCTTTATTTCCTTTTCTTCAAGATCTGCCGTACTGATGCTGACATAACTGAAAGAAGACTGCTGTGACTCTTCTTCTGATACTTCTGTATCTACGTCTGCCACAATAGGATCATGCATACGGGCCTCATAAGTCCTGAGTTCCAGATAAGTTTTTACCTGCTCTTCCGTAACCGCCAGCTTTTCAATGGTTTCCTCACTGTTGGCCTTTATAAATTCTGCTGCCGCTTCTGCAATGGCTTTCTGATCTTCTTCTGTGATCTCCACACCATAATCAGCCGCCTTTTCTTTCATGATATACATAGTCTCCAGTTCCTCCAGAGACTGCTCTACTGCCTGCTGGCCAAAGGTTTTGCCTTCTTCTGCCTCTGTGTCCCAGATAGCAAAGTCAGAACCTCCCATAAAGCTTGCATACATTGCTTCTGTCTGAGCCTGACTCTGACGTACCATGATGCTCAGTACACCCATTGGAATTTCTGTTCCATCCACGGTTGCAACTGTTTTGGCACCATCTAATTTTTTCTCACCGCAGCCTGTAAGCATTCCCATAGCCATTACACCTGCAAGTGCGGCAACAGCTGCTCTCTTTGATATTTTTTTCATATTATCCTCCATTGTAGCCTGATTTCATAGCTACAAGTATAAACTTTTTTCCCTCTGAGGGCAAGGAGAAACACAAAAATACATGATTTTTCACATATTCCGCACAATTTTATGTGCACTACTCCTCCACAAGCTGATTCAGTTCCTCCAGAAATCCTGTAAGTGCTTCCAGCACGCGCCCCTGAGGAGTAAAAATAAATTTTGGTTCCTGCTCTGCCTTAAACTGCAGTCCTCTCCGATACTTCTGCATCAGTACCGGAATACCGGCTGGATTGATCTGCGCCTTTTCATACAGTGTGATCCGCATATCTTTTCCCAGCTGTTTGATCTCTGTTACATAGGTTCTGTGGGCAAGAGCCTTCATCCTTGCGATAGCCAGAAGGTTCAGCACGGCTTTGGGCATCTCTCCGAAACGATCCAGAAGCTCTTCCAGCATATCGTCATAGTCCTGCTGATTTTCAATACCGGCGATCCTTTTATAAATATCCAGTTTCTGATATTCGTTGCTGATATAGGAATCCGGAATAAAAGCGTCCATAGTCAGATCGATGGTTGTCTCAAAGTCCTCCATAGTATGGATTCCTTTGGCTTCCTTTACCGCCTCACTGAGCATTTTACAATAAAGATCATATCCTACTGCGTTCATATGGCCGTGCTGCTCCGCTCCCAGAAGATTCCCTGCACCGCGAAGTTCAAGATCGCGCATGGCAATTTTGAATCCGCTTCCCAGATCTGTATATTCCCTGATAGCAGAAAGCCTTTTTTCTGCGGTTTCCTTCAGCATGGTATTTTTACGGTACATGAGAAACGCATATGCTGTCCGGTTGGATCGTCCGATACGTCCCCGAAGCTGATAGAGCTGAGACAGACCGTAACGGTCAGAATCATGGATGATCATTGTATTTACATTAGAGATATCAAGACCTGTCTCAATGATAGTGGTAGAGACCAGCACATCAATATCCCCATTAATAAAGGCAAACATTACACCCTCCAGCTCCCGTTCACTCATCTGACCATGTGCAAAATCGATCCTCGCATCCGGAAGCAGCTTGGAAAGACGCAATGCTACCTCTGCAATATCATTGACCCGGTTATATACATAATAAACCTGACCGCCCCGGCGCAGCTCACGGTTTACCGCCTCTCTTACTGTTTCTTCATCATACTCCATTACATAAGTCTGAATAGGCACACGATCCATTGGAGGCTCTTCCAGCACGCTCATATCACGGATTCCGATAAGACTCATATGAAGTGTCCTTGGAATAGGAGTCGCTGTCAATGTAAGAACGTCAATATCTTTTTTCAGCTGCTTGATCTTTTCTTTATGAGCAACGCCAAATCTCTGTTCCTCATCAATGATCAAAAGTCCCAGATTCTTAAATTCCACATCCTTTGACAGAACCCGGTGGGTTCCCACGATAATATCCACCTGACCTTTTTTCAGGTCATTGATGGTCTTCTGCTGCTGGGCGGCAGTGCGGAAACGGCACAGAAGATCTACCCTTACCGGAAATTCTTTCATCCTCTGAACAAAGGTATTATAAACCTGCTGAGCAAGGATGGTAGTAGGAACAAGATAAATGACCTGACGGCTTTCCTGTACTGCCTTAAAAGCTGCACGAAGAGCAATTTCCGTCTTTCCGTAGCCTACGTCTCCGCACACCAGACGATCCATGATCTTGGTGCTTTCCATATCTTTTTTTGTATCTTCAATAGCTGCAAGCTGATCTTCTGTTTCCTCATAGGGAAACATCTCCTCAAACTCTCTCTGCCATACGGTGTCCGGTCCGCACACATAGCCTTCCTTTTCCTGACGCACTGCATAAAGCTCCACCAGTTCTTTGGCAATATTCCGCACTGCGCCCTTTACCCTGGACTTTGTCTTTTTCCACTCCTGGCCGCCCAGTTTATTCAGCCTTGGAGCTTTTGCCGCCTCTGCACCGGAATATTTCTGCAGAGAATCCAGCTGTGTTGCAAGAATATAAAGATTGCTTCCGCCCCGGTATTCGATCTTGATATAATCCTTGACGATCCGGTCTACTTCGACCTTTTCAATTCCTTTATAAATACCAAGTCCATGTTTCTCATGAACAACAAAATCTCCAATAGACAGTTCCGAAAAATCCTGGATTCTCTGGCCGCTGTAATTTTTCTTTTTCTTTCTGGGCTTCTGCTCCTTGCCAAAAATATCCGTCTCTGTGATCACAGCAAATTTTACCAGAGGATATTCAAAGCCTTTTCGGGCATGACCGTATACCACCATGATCTCTCCCGGTTCCAGAATACGCTCGCTGTCCTGCCCGTAAAAAGCGTTAAGACCCTCATCCTGCAAATCCTTTGCCAGCCGCTCTGCCCTTGTTCTGGATCCGGACATCAGTACAGTCTGATATCCCTGCTTTTTATATTTCTGCAGATCCTTTACCAGAAGCTCGAAGCTGCTCTGATAGGAGCTCATGGATTTTACAGTAAGATTGTGTACTCCTGTGATGTTCCATCCGGATCTCTTTGGTTCCAGAGAAGAAAGCGACACACAGTTTCTTCTGTTCAGTTTCCGGCAGACTTCCTCCCAGGAGCACATCCAGCCTTCCGAAAGATTCTGTTCTCCTTTTTCTTCACGGTTCCGGCAGCTCTGACGAAATTCCTCTTCCACCGCTTTTGCATTTTCTGTAAGCCGGTTCGGTTCATCCAGAAATATCATGGAATTCTCCGGGTCAAAATAATCCAGAAATGTAATTCCGCTTTTTTCCACCTGCGGTTCTGCTGCCGGATAGATCACAATCTCCTCCAGATTTTCAATGGAGCGCTGACTCTGGGCATCAAAGCTTCGGATAGAATCAATTTCATCTCCCCACAGCTCAATTCTCCATGGATTTTCTTCTGTAAGAGAATAAATGTCAATAATTCCTCCCCTTACGGAAAACTGTCCCGGCATTTCTACCTGGCCCACACGTTCATATCCCATGGCAACAAGATCTGTTTTCAGCTTGTCAATATCCAGCTGGCTGTCATTGCGAAAAGAAAGGATCTGTCCACGAATCTCCTGAAGCGGTGCCAGAAAATCCATACAGCCGTCCATGCTTGTGACCACAGTGATCTCTTTTTCAGTCAGAAGAGCCCGTATCACCTGCATCCTCTGACGGATCAGAAGATTTCCGTGAATATCCGCCTGAAAGAAAAGAAGATCCCTGGCCGGATAATAATAAACATTTTTTTCATAAAAACGATAATCTTCATAAATCTGTTTTGCGCTGCGCTCATCCTCAGAAATGATCAGATGACATGGAAAGAGCCCGGAAAGCCCATATATCATATGTGCTTTCTGGGACTCCATACAGCCGCTGACAGCCAGGACACCACGATTATTTTTCGCCTGTTCCTGGATTTCCTCCATCTCTGCTAACTTTTGCAGAGGCTGCAAAAATGTTTTCATACGACCCCCGTTTTTTTGTTGAACTCATTCATGGCTGCGTCTGTTCCTTTGGAAAGGATCATTTCCACAGCCTTTGCCGCACGCTCCTGCGCCTCGTCCACCAGCTTTCTCTGCTGAGTATCAAATCTTCCCAGAACATGATCCGCCAGATCCCACCCCTGAGGCTTGGCTCCTACGCCGACCTTGATGCGGACAAATTTCTGTGTTCCCAGCTGTTTGATCAGATCCTTGATCCCGTTATGTCCTCCGGCGCTTCCCTGCTTCCGGATCCTTAACTGTCCCGGCTCCAGATCAATATCGTCATAAATCACGATCATTTCTGTTTCCGGATCAATCTTAAAATAATGTGCCATATCCCTTACAGGACCGCCGCTCAGATTCATATAAGAAAGAGGTTTCATCAGAAGCACCTGTTCTCCTCCGATGATTCCCTTTCCATACATAGCATTGAATTTTACGCCGCCCTGGGGAATCCTGTGTTCCTCCACCAGACGGTCGATCACATCAAAGCCCATATTGTGCCGGGTGGCTTCATACTGCCTTCCTGGATTCCCCAGACCAACTACTAAATACATGCCTTTTCTCCTTGCTTAATTAAAATATACCATTTCTTCTTCCAGAGGCTCGCAGGGTTCTACAAAATCTGCATAAAGCACGATTCCTTCTCCCTGATATTCCATACGGTTTTCAATTCCTACCTTTGCAGTAACCTCCACCCACTGTCCCGGATTCAGCTTTGGTGCAAAAGCGCTTTTGCACACATATCCCAGGAACGTAGTATCATCTGCACAGCAGGTCATTGCGGTACGGCCCGGAACAAAGAATTTACTTCCCATTCCTCTTGGCTTCATAACTCTTGCCTTAAATTTCACAGTTTTATCTACATAGGTCTCCGGATGATCCATGGCGTCCACAAACCAGATTCCATAATCCTCCGGAAGTATCTCAATCACCGGAGCGTTGACATCAAAAGGCATCTCATCCTGGAAAATATCATCCAGCTCGCCTTCTTCATCCTCGAAGATCACCTCTGCCCTCTGGTTTGCAACCTTGATTCCTCTTCTGTAGGTGGCAAGAGGATCTTCTTTTTTGCAGCGGTTAAATACAACCATATCGCTGCCTCTCACCATATCCATAAAAATAGACTTCATATTTGCCATATACATCTGGAAGGTGCTTGCATCCACACAGGTGATTTGCTGTTCTATCCCCCATCCTGCTGGTTTTTCCATTTTTTCAAAATTGCTTACCAGCCACATACCGTTATATTCTATGATCACTCTTTCGGGCTGGTACAGGATATCCATTGCTGCCAGACGGTCTGGAGTAAGGTCTTCTTCTTTTTCAATAACCTCCACTACCGTATTGCTCATTTCCAGAACTGTTTTGTCATATTCCTCTTCGCCCTCTTCGCAAAGGATCAGAAGCGTCCTTCCCTCTGTATAAAAATAATCCTGCTGCAGGGTAAAATTCAGAAAAGAGGTCTTTCCGCTTTCCAGAAAGCCTGTAAGCAGATAAATAGGTACTGTAATCTCGTTCATCCTTATTCTCCTTTTATAATCCGAAGAGTTCTGCCAGTCTGTCCTCGTTTAATTTTGAGCCGATCACGCAAAGACGGCCTGTATACTCCGGCGTACCCTCACGAAGCTCTGTTTCTTCCGGAACCATATCAAAATAAATCCAGGTTCCATCCTCTGCAGGAAGCATTCCCTTTGCACGGAGAATCACTCCATACTCCTCTGATCCTGACAGAGTCTCCAGGATCTTCTCAAGATTTTCTCTGGAATATTTCTTAACAGTTTCGCGGCCCCAGCTGGTAAACACCTCGTCTGCATGATGATGGTGATGGTCATGGCCGCATCCGCACTCATGATCATGATGATGTTCGTGATCGTGATGGTGTTCATGGTCATGATGGTGTTCGTGGTCATGGCCGCATCCGCACTCATGGTCATGATCCTCGTGATGATGACCGTGCTCATGTACATGTCCACATTCCGGGCATACTTCCTCGTCCATCATTTCCTGCTCCAGAGATACCGGATGCTCCATTACTTCCAGAAGCTTCTTTCCATCCAGCTTTTCGATCGGAGTGGTAATAATAGCGGCTTTGGCATTCAGACCTCGAAGAAGTTCCATAGACTGCATGGCTTTTTCCTCATCCACGATATCTGTTCTGCTCATGATGACAGCTCCTGCATACTCTACCTGATTGTTAAAAAATTCTCCAAAGTTTCTCATATACATTTTACATTTCTTGGCATCTACCACTGTTGTATAGCTGTTCAGCACAAGACCTGTCTCTTCCTGCACATCCTTAACCGCACGGATTACATCAGATAATTTGCCTACTCCAGATGGCTCAATAAGAATCCTGTCCGGATGATACTTCTCGATTACTTCTTTCAAAGATGTACCGAAATCTCCTACCAGCGAACAGCAGATACATCCGGAATTCATTTCCCGGATCTCAATTCCTGCTTCTTTCAGGAATCCCCCGTCAATACCGATCTCACCGAATTCATTTTCGATCAGAACAACCTGTTCCTCCTGAAAAGCCTCCTGAAGAAGTTTTTTGATAAGCGTTGTTTTGCCGGCTCCAAGAAAGCCGGAGATAATGTCAATTTTTGTCATGATCTATACCCCTTTTCTTATTTAACGCACATTTGACCAGGAAGCAAAAACACCCCCTGGTCGCATCTGTTTATTTTTTATTATAAACGCCTGCTCTCTGTTCTATTCAAAATCTCAGCAGGCACATAACGGGGACATGAACCTGTCATGCCCCCGCTTTTGCATCCATATCAGCCGTTGATCATAAAGTTTAACAGCTTATCAATATCCTCTTTCTCATAAGCAACGATTTCCAGCTCCGGGATCTCTCCGCCGGAGAAGATATTTGCCAGAGATACATACTGGGAAAGTTTGGATTTCAGGTTCAGTCTGTCTCCCTCTCCTGTTACAAGCTCAACTTTACCTGTACAGCTATCTACTACCTCAAAAAATTTGTCTACATCTTTAATATTGGATACTTTCATTTTCATTCTCCTTTCAGGATTCTATTATCGATTCTTCGTCATCAGTAATTGTCTGAACTTTCAGACGCATACAGTATAACCTATCTTTTCACAAAAAGCAATATTTTTTCTTCCAAAAATCAGGGCAAATTTATCCTAAATCTATCCAAAATATCAGTATGTAAATACTGCAACTCCATATGGCGGCAGTGAATATGCAAAAGAATACTCTCTGTTATCGCATTCTTTTGTTTCAGCCTTAAATATCTGCGGTTTTTCCAAAAGCCCGTGTTCGTCCATGATCAGCTTATACTGTTTCTTTTTCGGAACGCCCACCCGATAGTCGGTACGTTCTACCGGTGTAAAGTTTACAACAAACAAAAGGTTATTTCTCTTAGTGGGAGATTTACGCATAAAGCTGAAAATGCTTCTGTCTCCGTCATCCGCATTGATCCACTCAAAGCCTTCCGGATCATTATCTCCGCCATAAAGAGCCGGATACTTCCTGTACATATGGAGAAGTGTCTTTACAAAATCCTGAAGATCCTTATGATTATCTTCGCCTAAAAGGAACCAGTCAAGCTCTCTTTCCTCACTCCATTCACGCAGCTGTCCAAATTCCTGCCCCATAAACAGAAGTTTTTTGCCTGGATGGAAGAACATAAACGCATAGGCAGCCTTCAGATTCTTAAACTTATCATCCGGATAACCCGGCATCTTGTTCAGCATGGAGCATTTCAGATGAACTACTTCATCATGGGAAAGCACAAGAACATATTTCTCACTGTACGCATAGGTCATGGAAAAAGTCATCTTATTATGATTAAACTTACGGAAATAGGGATCCAGCTTCATATATTCCAAAAAGTCATTCATCCATCCCATGTTCCATTTCAGAGAAAATCCAAGTCCGTCATCCTCTGCTTTTCCCGTAACCATCGGCCAGGCCGTAGACTCTTCTGCGATCATCACAGTTCCATGGTTTCTTCCCAGTACAACAGTATTCAAATGCTTGAAAAATTCAATAGCCTCCAGGTTCTTATTATCACCATATTTATTTGCAACCCACTGTCCGTCCTGTTTGCCGTAATCCAGATAAAGCATGGAAGCCACCGCATCCACCCGAAGACCGTCCACATGACATTCCTCTATCCAGAAAAGAGCGTTTGCGATCAGGAAATTCTTAACCTCCGGACGTCCATAATTATAAATCTTGGTTCCCCAATCCGGATGCTCTCCCTGACGCGGATCCTGGTGCTCATAAACAGCAGTTCCGTCAAATTCTGCCAGACCATGGGCATCTTTTGGAAAATGTGCCGGAACCCAGTCAAGAATAACGCCGATCTTGTTCCTGTGAAGGTAATCTACCATGTACTTAAAATCCTGTGCGGTTCCATAACGGGAGGTAGGTGCATAATAACCGGTAACCTGATACCCCCAGGAGCCGTCAAAAGGATGCTCAGCAATTCCCATTAATTCCACATGAGTATATCCCATTTCTTTTACGTATTTCGCAAGATCATGGGCAAATTCCCGATAATTATAAAATCCGTTTTCATCCTCATCATTTACCGGATGTTTTTTCCAGGAGCCTGGATGTACCTCATAGATGGACATAGCATCTGTAACTTCATTAAACTCCTGGCGTTTCTTCATCCATGTTGCATCTTTCCACTTATAAGCACTGATATCTGCAACTCTGGAAGCTGTTCCCGGACGAAGTTCTGCTTCGTTGGCATAGGGATCCGCCTTGTAAAGCTCTTCTCCGTGCATACCCACAATAAAAAACTTGTAGAGATCTCCAATCTTTGCTCCGGGCACAAAAACCTCAAACACCCCAATAGGTCCGGCCTTTTTCATAGGGTTAGCTTTTGTATCCCATTTATTAAAATCTCCGATTACAGAAACGGACTGTGCATTTGGCGCCCATACAGCAAAATAAACGCCCTTTTTTCTTCCTTCCACAGCAGGATGCGCGCCAAGCTTTTTATAAATATCATAGTGGGTTCCCTGTCCAAACAGATATTGATCCAACTCTGAAAACTGCATTTTCTCTCCCATCAGAAAATACCTCCCTTAATCCTTTTATTTACTTAAATTTAATAATCTCACTTTCATTAGGTGCAAGAGTTACACAGATACAGCCATCCTGCACCACAGCTTCTTTTTTGCTGATCAGGCTTATATAGCTTTTTCCTCCCTCTGGGATCCTGATCCTGAGTTCTGCCGGATTTTCATCATTGTTCACTGCCACCACAATTCCTTCTCCATCCAGCTTCCTGGCAAAAGCATACTGCCTGTTAGTCAGAAGCAGTTCCTGATAACTTCCGTCTGTCAGTGACGCTTCCTCTGCATGTATCCTTCCCAAAAACTTCACCCATTCCAGAAGTTTCGGATCATCAGGCTTCTCCAGCGCCGCTTCAATATCCACTGCCGGACGAAGAAGATCATCGTTCGAGCCCTCCTTACGCCCCTGGATTCCCCATTCTGAACCATAATAAATGGAAGGAATTCCCGGAAGCGTAAACAGAAGCGTATACACCGGATAAATATGACCTGGTATCTTCAATTTAGACGCGATTCTGTCCACATCATGATTGTCCACAAAGGAGTACAGGCGAAGACCTTTATAAATTCCTCCGTTTGCATCAAACTCTCTGCGGATCGTATGGGCGATCTCAAAATAATTATGATCATTATGTCCGGAATAAAGTCCCTTATGCAGTTCATAATTTGTTACAGAATCCAGCATTTCCGGTTTTACATAGCGGCTGTAATCTCCATGGATCACCTCTCCCATCAGCCAGAAATCTTTCTTCTTCTCATTTGTAAACCGTCTCATATCCTCCATAAAAGAAAATTCCAGACAGTCTGCACAATCCAGACGGATTCCGTCTATGTCAAACTCATCAATCCAGAAGCCGATCACATCCAGCAGGTATTCTCTTACCTTTGGCTCCCAAAGGTTCAAATTCACCAACTCAAAACAGTTTCTCCAGGCTTCATACCCAAATCCGTCATTATAAGGGGAATTCCATCCGAAATTAATTCCCTTATACCAGCTGCAGTATGGAGACTGCTCTCTGTTTTTCTGTATATCCTGAAAAGCAAAAAATTCTCTTCCGGTGTGATTGAACACTCCGTCCACCACAACCCGTATATCAATTTTGTGCGCTTCTGCCACAAATTTTTTAAAATCTTCATTATCCCCAAGACGTCTGTCAACCACTCTGTAATCCCGTGTGTCATAGCCGTGTGTTGACGATTCAAATAACGGCCCGATATAGATGGCTGTACATCCCAGTTCCTTAATATGAGGCAGCCATTTCATCAGACTGTCAAATCTGTGAACTGTCTCTGTACCTTCATTTTTCCTTGGCGCTCCGGTCATTCCGATCGGATACATGTGATAAAATACTGCTTCTTCAAACCATTTGCCCACTACGCTGTCCTCCTGTCTCAGACCCATTTCCGGCTCCGAGATAATCTATTCTTATTATACCCAAATTCAGGTATCTCTTCAACAGGATTTTACGCCATGCAGGACGTACTGATGCAGAAAAAAGACGAACAGGAACGCTTCCGCTTTCCTGTTCGTCTTTAAACAGTTGTTCTTATTTACCTCAAAATAAATCAGTATTCTTCGCTTCCGTCAGAGTAGTCTTCTCCTCCATCAGAATAGTCTTCTTCACTTCCGTCAGAATAATCTTCTCCGCTGTCAGAGTAGCCTTCTTCACTTCCGTCAGAAATATCACTTCCCTCATCAGAGTTCTCCTCTGAACTGTCTGACTCAAGAAGAGGACCATTATAGCCCGGCACCAGACCTTTCGCAAGACTGCTGTCCCAGAAGTCTGCATAAGAAGCATACTGCAGTTCAACATCTTTTGCTTCTGCAAGCTCACTGACCGTCATCAGTTTATAGCCTTTTTCCACAAGCTGAGGAATAATCTGAAGCGCTGCCTGTACGGAAGGCTCATGAATATCATGCATCAAAATAATGGAACCGTCTGTCAGATCCCCGTTCATAACTGCATCCACTGTAGCCTCTGTACTCATGGTCTTCCAGTCAAGTGTATCCAGCGACCACATAAAGAAAGGTTTCTGTGCAAGCTGGAACTCTCTGTCCCCTGCTGCCCCATAAGGTGCGCGGGCTACAGTTGACTTCTGTCCGCAGGCTTTCTCAAGAGCTGCATCTGTCTTCTGGATCTGTTCTATTACCTGATCATCTGAAAGCCCCTGCAGCGTTACTTCCGGATGATTCCAGCTGTGATTTCCAAGCTCACATCCAATATCCAGCATCCTCTGCACCGTAGACTCCCATTCTCCTACATTAATCCCCTGCATGAAGAAGGTTGCATGAGCATTATTCTCTTCCAGACAGTCCAGAAGCTGGTCTGTATACTGTCCCGGACCGTCGTCAAAGGTCAGCGCAAGCCTTGGCTTATGTTTATCCGGATTATAGGATCCGTCATCATTAAAGTACAGATCATCAAATCCGTCGCTTACCCATCCGGTCTGTATGTACCCGTTGTCATCAAAGGAATACGTCTTGCCGTCTATTTCCTGCATACCTCCGGCATAATAGGTTCTGTCATAATTCTGATACCATTTACCATTTTCATCTTCGTGCCAGCCGGCTGTCATATCAGAGGCTTTTGTAATATGGGAGACTGTTGCAAGGGGCATCCTGACAGCCTCTCCTTCTTCCTTCTTTTCTGTATTTTCTGCAGTCTCTTCTCCGGTGTCTCCGGCCTCTGCCGTTTTATCTGCATCAGCTTCCACCTGCACCGGTTTGTCCGCATCTTTTCCACTGATTCCTTTTGCTATAGGCAGAATCACACCTTTTACAATAAAAACAACAACCAGTATAACTGCAAGTATGTAACCGCCCAGCTTCATCATCTTCCGGCGGCGCAGCTGCTGCTGTTTCTTACGCATCCTTTCTCGTAATACTTTTTTATCCATCTGTTTCCCACCCGTTATTCCCTGAATCTATATTTGTTTGTCGTGTCTATCATACTCTATTTTCCAGAGAAATACAATAGAACTTCCTGTGGGATTTTGACATTTTTCTTAAATTTTCCTAAAATCATCCATTTTTGCAATTTTACCACATACATCACTGCCAAAACTGGTCTGACACCTTATCCTTCTACTACATCAGCCTCTGTTTCAGCGCCTTCGCTCTCTGTCTGCGGATTGGCAGTATCCTCAGCTGTATCATACATACCATCCTCTTCCAGAGCATCTTCATTCTCAGCCGGCTCTGCGCTTCCGCCTGTCTTTTCATTGATCTCTGCATTATCCACAATAAACTTTTCTACTCTGAGAAGAGCCAGGGATTCATTGACCGCTGTCTGTCCATAATACTCTACAAGCTCCTGAATATCGGCAGCTCCATACTGCTGTATCAGTTCTTTCTGGACTTCCTCTGCTGTTTCATCTTCAAAGCTTAAATCTTCCTGATCCATGATATACTGTACGATCAGATTCTGTTCCACCTTGGCCTCAGCGTACTGTCTGCACTCTTCTTCATACTCTTCTTCCGTGATTCCCTGAGATTTCAAAAACTCACTCATATCCATCTGAGCCTCATCCACATATTCCTGGTTCAGTGCCTTATATGCTTCCACAGCGGCCTTGATATCCTCTTCCGGATATTCTTTTATCTCAGAAGTTTCCAGAACCTGATTCCATGCCTGTGTCTGCAGGGCATATCCTGCCATTTCTTCTGCGTCTGCCTGAAGTTCTTTCTTTACAGCTTCTCTGTATTCCGCCACAGTTTTGCTTTCTGTATTTGCTGCTACCCATTCGTCTGTAAGTTCGGGAGTCCTGCTGATCTTCTGTACAGTCACCTCATATACGGCAGATTTCCCAGCTACTTCGCTGTCATAATATTCTTCCGGGAAATTAACAGAAATCTCCTTTGTCTCACCTTTTTTCATTCCCAGAACACCCTGGTCGAATTCCTCTGTGATTCCGCTTTGTCCAACAAGCAGGTCAAAATCCTGTTCTGATCCTCCCTCAAAAGACTTTCCGTCTATAGTTCCTGTAAAGTTGATCCTTACCTGATCTCCTGTTTCCACAGAAGCTCCCTGCACCTCTTCCGGATTCTCCTGAAGACGGAATTCTATTTCAACGTCAGTCTCGCTGTCTGAAACAGGTGAAACCACCTTGTCAAGCTTCAGACCTTTATAGTCCCCCACTGTAACATACTTGGATATATCTTCTGCTGAAACAAGTCTGACGGATTCTTTTGCCTTATCTTTTGTGTCTTCCTCTTTTGCTTTATCCACTTTCTCTTCTTTTTCCTTTGTTTCAGCGGCATTTTCTGTCTTTTCCGCTGTTTTTTCCTCTTTTCCGCCGCCTGCACAGGCCGTCATACCAAGAACCATACACATTGTCAACATTGCTGCAACTGTTTTTTTCTTCATAATAAAATTTCTCCTTTCGGTCAAATCACATTTCCGGAACCGGCGTAGGTCTTGAGCTGTCCCACACCTGCGATACATCAAAAAGATCGCTGAGCATTTCCGGATTATAATACATCCGGTATCCATCCAGGTTTCGTCTTCCCTGACGCAGATACTGATCTGTAAGCTGAACAAAATACTGACTGGAATCTACATTACAGTAATAGTCATAGCCTCTGCTCTTATAGTACTGGAATTTTGGATTATCTGCCGAATATCCTTCCCATCCGCCGATATCTGCTCCAAAAGCAAAGATGATCATATCTGTTTTTCCCAGGATGGGAGCCACATAAGCTTCCCATTTTTCATTATCTGCCTTCAGATCCTCTGCTGAACGGTCGGTAGCATTCATATGCCCCCAGGTATGACTGGCAAATTCCCAGCCGTCTGCCTTCATGGCATCTGCGATTTTTTTCGCTTCTGCTACCTCTTTGTCATAGTCAAAATCCGGATTAGCCTGCAGGAATGCCTTCTGGTCATCCTGAAGATTTTCTTTTGTTTTATAGGCAATATCTGTGCGGTATCCCAAAACTCCGTTATATCCTGTCATAGCCAGGATTCCCTTACGTCCGTGATAAGAAAAATCCGGATGCTGCTTTACAAACTCATCGATCAGAGGAACCATATCGTAATTCCCTACGGAAACTGTTCCGTCATCCTCAATATATTCGTTCTTCACCTCTCCGTTTTCGTCAAGGATCAGTTTTGATGCGTAGCCGTCTCCATCCATATAATGATAATAACTTACATCATCCTGAGAAAGGACAAATGGGATTTTGCCCTTCGGAAGCATAATTTTTCCGCGGCTCATGGTACCGTCCTCATTCACTGATGCCATATCATGAAGGCTTACCATAACATATCCCTTTTCATACATGATCTGGATGATCTTATTAAATTCATCGATTGTAGTCATCATCTGATTATAGCCGCCTTCATCTTTATCACCGTCAAAAGCCTTGGCGGTATCCTTGATCAATGTATGGAAAAACACATGTGTGATCTGTTCGATAGGATATTCCACCAGCGAGGCTTTTGCCACCTGACATTTGGCGGCAATGTCCATATAATCTTTGTTCTTATCAAAATCTTTCTGACTTTTCAGAAGCCTGATCGCCCCATCATAATCATACTGGGCATACATAGTCTTTGCCTGCTCCAGCACAGATTCTGCTGAGGTATTTTTTTTATCTGAAGTATTTTTATCTTTAGAAGAGGACACCGGCATATAAACTGCCGTTTCCGCTCCGCTGTTCCAATCCGGCAGAATCCCGCTCCCAACTGCTGTCACAGCAAGCAGAACTGCCAGAAGTGTTTTTTTCATTTTTATGTTCCCCTTTCTCAGCCCATAGGAGGCACCGGCGTCGGTCTGCTTGGATCAAATACAGCCTTGGCATCAAAAAGATCCTCCAAAAGTTCCGGATTGTAATACATTCGATATCCGTCCAGGTTTCTTCTTCCCTGGCGGAAATACCGGTCTCTGATCTGTACAAAATATTTGCTGGAGTCTACATTACAGAAATAATTGTATCCGGCGCTTTTCAGGTACTCAAATTTATCTCCGGAATAATCTTCCTGAACTGTAAGGTCTGTTCCAAATGCAAAAATGATAATGTCGGTTCCCCCGATCAGCGGATCCACATTTTCCTGAAATTTCTTTGTATCAGTCTGAAGATGCTCCAGACTGATCTCTCCTACATTCTGATGTCCCCAGGTATGGCTTGCAAACTCCCATCCGTTTGCCTTCATGGCATCAGCAACCTTTTTTGCACCTTCCCGTTCTTTTTCAAGACTGAAATCCGGATGTGCCTCCAGCCACTCCACCTTATTTGCGTCCAGATCGTCCGGCCTTGTTTCATAACTGATGTCTGTCCGGTAGCCCAGAATTCCATTGTATCCTGTCAGAGCCAGGATTCCTTTTGCTCCTCTGTAGGAAAAATCCGGATGCTGTTCCACAAAACGGTCGATCAGCGGCACCATGTCATAATCGCCAATTGAGATGGATCCGTCTGTCTCCACATACTCGTTGCGTATCTTTCCTTCATCATCTACAATAAGCTTGGAAGCATAACCGTCGCCATCCATATAATGATAATAGCAAAGGTCATCCTGAGAAAGGACAAACGGAATCTTTCCCGGCGGAAGCAGGATCTCTCCCCTTGTAATATTGCCGTCTGCATCTGCTTTTGCCATATCCTTGACGCTGACCATTACATAGCCTTTATCATACATGGTCTGGGTAATCTTATTAAACTCATCAATAGTAGTCATTACCTGATTATAGTCCCCCTCCTTGTAATCACCGTCAAAGGCTCTTGAGGGATCCTTGATCAGAGAATGATAAAAGACATGAGTCACCTCTTCCAGAGGCCAGGATACACAGGAATTTCTGGTCTCCTCATATTTGCTGACCGCCGCCTGCATTTCTGCATTTTCACTATAACTGCTGTCGGCCTTGAGAAGCTGGATCGCTGCATCATAATCGTACTGGGCAGCCTTTTGCTGTGCTTCTGCCAGAACGTCTGTCTGCACAGAAGCCTGTTGGCTTTCCTTTTCTTTTTCGTCCTTTTTCTGATCCTGTGAAGCTTCTTTTCCGGAAGTTTTCGTAAGAACAAATTGAGCGATCCCATTGACTGCCCCGACTACTACAACAAGTGAAACAACAGCTGCAGCCCCCAGAACAGCAATTTTCTTACGGCGTGCATTTCTTTTTTGCCGGAGTTTCCTCTGCCTTCTCTTCTCTCTCAGTTCCGCAAAATACTGGTCTCTTTCTTCCTCCGTCATAAGCTCCGGATCTTTTTTCTTCCTGTCCGTATCTTTTATGACCTTCTGGTCTTTTTTTATTCTGTCTTTCTCTCCCATATTAACTCCTGGTGTTTATTTTTCTGTAATTTTAATATACCCAATGTTCAGGCCTTTATCCTCAACATTTTTCGTCAAATTGTGTCGTTTTGAATATTA